>CALZCW010000108.1 GCA_945635805.1 uncultured Clostridia bacterium | reverse complement strand
GCATGGCAAAGAGCTGGGTGCTGCCGTTGAAGGTCCAGCCGCTGAAGGAATTGCTGAAGTATTCGACAGCGACGGAGTTGCTGCCGTACTTTGCAGTCTTGTTATAGAGGATGTAGCCGCCGGTGGCTTCCTCAATTCTCCACCAGCTGTAGTCATTGTCGAGGGCCGCCATATAGAGGCACTCGGCGTTGTTGGTCTTGCCGTCGACGACCTCGTTGGGAGAGGTACGCAGGTACTGACCGTTGTTTTCAAAGGCATAATAGTTGCCATCCTGATGAACGGTAAAGATCAGGGAACCGTTGCCGATATCCAGCTCGCCGTTGGTCAGGGTGGATTTGATGCCGGTCATACTGGGCGCAGTGGCGTCGTCGGACTGAGGTCCGAAGGTCATCTCCGCATTGTCGTTGTAGATGACGACCTTGTCGCCGTCGGCGGGCTTCTCGCCTGCAACGGGCTTCTCGCCGATGTAGCCGTCGCCGTTGGGATCGGCCAGTTTTTCATCAATGGCGTAGAACTTGAAGACGTAAATATCGGACAATTCCGTGCAGGTCCAGGCCTTGATGGCGCTGTAGTACTCCAGATAGATGTCCTTGCCGTTGTACTTACTCTCAGCGTTGACGATGGTGAAGCCGTTAAAGCCGGAAGCAGCGTTGATCTTCCACTTGGTGCCGGAGACAGGGCTGTCCTTCACGTCAATCTGCTCACTGCTGTCGACATGGAGATACTTGCCGCCGCAGGTGATGTAATAGGTGCCGTCGGAATTCTTCGTCAGCTTAAACACACCGGCGCCGTCAGTAACTGCGATATTGGAATCCTCCTCATTGGTCGCAGCTGTCGAAACGCCGATGCTGCCGCCGTCAATGGCGCCGCTGAAAACGCCGCCGGCAGAGGCGCTGTAAATGACAACGCTTTGATTGTCTGCGGGGATATCAGCCAAGGGGGTAGCCGGGTAGCTTTCCTTGGCGGCAAACGCCAGCGTGGGCAGCATTGTGAGAACCATCACCACAACCAGCAGCGCGGAAATGAATCTCATAAAATGCTTTCTCATGTTGTTTCCTCCTTATTCATTGCAGGGTCCTCCGGCGGGCTTCACGGTTTTGCGGAGGCGATCCGTAAAAGGGCACAGAGATACCTATAGTGATAAAATAATGATACCACATCTGCCGCGGAATTGCCATACAAAAAATGCCTCCGGTTCCCACTTTCTCGATTTTTGTGTAGTTTTACAAGAAGCCTGTCGGTCCTCCACGATTTTTATTTTATAACGCGACTAAAATAACACAAAAAAATAAGTAATTTCAGCGGTTTTCATTTTTTTGTCTATTTTGCTAACCTTTGGCGAAGTTTTTCCCTTTGCCTCGCTTTTTCTTGACAGAACCCCGCCGGATACATATAATAAAAAAAATATCATTTCCCGGAGGCGTCACTATGCGTGAACTAAAATACAAAAAACCACTGTGGTGGTCCCTTGCTGCGCTGGGCGCTCTCATTGCGGCCGGAAGTCTGGCCCTGTTTGTTGTCCGCATCTGTTGGGAGGGCTTTTCTCTCCTCCCCGGCGCGGTCCTGCTGGCTGCTGCCGTGGGCGGCGGCCTGCTGATCTATCAGAGCCTGCGGACCCTGTCGGCCCTCCGGGGGCTGCGGCCTGAGCAGGAGATCCGCAGCGGCCCAAGAAGCGAGCGGGAGCAAGCCCTGGTTGCCATGGAATACCTGAAAGCCGGCGTTTCCCGCCGCTTCTCCAGAGTCCTATCCACCGTCATTCTGGTCCTGTCAGCGGCGGTCTTCCTTTGGGCCTACGGTGAGGCACAGACCACTGAATCCATCCCCCAGTCCGCCGCCGTCACGGGTATGAAATACGAAAAGGGCATCGTCATCTCCATTGACGACAGCCAGTACCAGGGACAGCAGGACGTGGAGGATGTACCGGTAGGCAAGCAGGTGGTCACGGTGGAGCTGACCTCCGGCGACTATGCCGGGAACCGCTACCAGCTCACCAACAATCTGAGCTACCTCTACGGCACGGTTTTGAAGGAAGGCGACAACGTCACAGTTTCTGTGTCCATGGAAAACGGGGAGGCCTATGAAATTCTCCTGCAGGATTATGACCGCACCTCGCCTCTGCTCTGGATCATTTTGATCTTCTTTGTCATCACGATCCTCGTCGGCGGCAAGGTGGGCGCTAAGTCCCTCCTGGGTCTCGGCCTGACCATTCTGTGTGTCTTTGCCGTCCTCATCCCCATGCTTTTGAGCGGCTGGCCCACCCTCCCGACGATCCTGGCCACCTGCGCCTTTGTTACGGTGGTGGAATTTGTGATCCTCGACGGCGTCAACAAGAAGACCATCTGCGCCATTCTGGGCACCATCTCCGGCGTGCTCTTTGCCCAGCTCTTCGGCCAGTTTGCCTGCAAGCTGCTGCGGATTAACGGTTTTCTGATGTATTCGGCGGAGTCGGCCATTGAAGCCCTGTTGCAGATCAAGCAGGGACAGGACCCCTTCCATTCCCTGCAGATCGGCGATCTCCTGGTGGGCGGCATCCTGATCTCGGCCCTCGGTGCGGTCAATGACGTAGCCATGAGCATCAGCTCCTCCATGAAAGAACTGATGACGGTCAACCCGAACCTTCCCCGCAGGAAGCTGTTCAAATCCGGCATGAACATCGGCCGCGATATGGTCGGCACCATGACCAATACCCTGATCCTGGCTCTGGTCGGCAGCAGCCTGGTCATGATGATCTACCTTTCCTCCCTGGAGCCGTCCTTCCAGCAGCTTATGAGCACCACCTTCCTTTCGGTGGAAATGGTCCAGATGCTCGCCAGCTCCATCGGCGTCATTTTGGCGGTGCCCATGTCGGTTCTCCTGGGCACGCTGCTCTTCGGCCACCGCAGGCACGCAGAAAAATAAGGTCCTGGTCGGATAGAATCGTCCGCTCCCAAAACTGTCAAAGGGCAAAAAAACACGGGTGTGTTCCATCAAAACACACTCGTGTTCTTTTCTGTGTGATTCTCCTTAAAGTCGAATCTTGCCGCCGATCAGTTTTCCGGTCGCTGCCAAGCGCTCCGCATCACGGCCCCTGGGCTCCAGAACGCCATGAGCGCCCAGCACCAGGAGGATAGCCAGATAGGTATCCCAACCGAGCGGAGCAGCACCGCGTTCCATTTCGGAAATCTTCTGGCGGCTCTTGCCGACTGCCTCGGCAAGTTCAGCCTGGGACATGTGCATCTTCTTACGATATGCAGGCAAATCCCGGACTAACGATTCGATCAGTTCTTTTTGTTGTTCTGTCTGTACAAATTGCGGCATTGCTCTCCCCTGCTTCCTATAAAATTATTGATTGGGTATTTTTATGCAGTTTTTTCCTAATAAAACCCAATCATTGGAAAGAGTATACCATGGAAAAATCCTTTTGTAAACCGGTTTTCAAAAAAAATAAAGGAATTTTTTGTGAACAAAATTGTATCGCTACATAAAATACACCAGGCAATAGATAAAAAAGCAGATCACCGCCGCCAAAGCCAGCGCGCCCAGGATACTCAGAACTATAACAAGCCATAACGGGGCCTCCGGTTCCCCCTCTTCCGCATAAGGCATGGGCACCGGATAATACTCCCGGACCACCGGCACTGACATGGTATATGACTGCGGCGCGGAGGTATCCGGTACAGGAAACAGGTCCGGCATCAGCGCCGGTCCCTGCTCCCGGTCGGAAGCTTCAGCTTCCGTCTCGGCAGGAGCTTTCACTTCCGCAGGCAGGTCAGCGGGCATCTGCGGTGCGGACTCATCGGAAAGAGAGCAGCCACAGAGGGCGCATATCGCCGCTTCCGGCGGATTGACCATGCCGCAGGCACAACGTCGCCAATGTGCCGCCTCTGCCGTTGTCATGGGCCGCTCCGGGACATCGTGCCAGGCCGTGCCGTCCGTGAATATGACGTGTTCGATCCGGATGCGCAGAAGATCCGCTTGGGCCCGTCCCAGCGCCAGCATACGCGCCTCACCGAAAATACTGTGAGGCCGTGCGCCGCAGTCGGCAAGCACCAGGCCGCCTATGGAAAAGGCCGTGGAGCCATCCGCTTTGCGGCCTTCTATTTGCAGACATACGGTACCGATCTCCCGGTCCGTGCGGTTGACCAATCGGACACGGGCAAAAACCGTACCGCTGCGTGCTTCGACCCAGCGTTTGCTGCAATGGA
>CALZCW010000107.1 GCA_945635805.1 uncultured Clostridia bacterium | reverse complement strand
AGTATATATAGAACACTTTATACGACCACATAAAAAAATCAATGAATGATTCCGGACCAATCTTTGCCGACCTAAACGAATTACAGACGAGACGGTAGTATTGATGTCAAGGGTCGAGAAATGAAGTGTGAAATAACGTCATATTTCCGCTGTTTTCGGCAAGCAGATGGCGCAACGGGTTCAAAATAAATACAAGTAAGGAGAAAACAAGCATGAAATGGATGATCGCGTCGGATATTCACGGCTCGTCGTACTACTGCGGCCAGCTCATGGAGGCCTTACAGCGGGAGCAGGCGGACCGGCTGCTGCTTCTGGGTGACCTGCTGTACCACGGCCCGCGGAATGATCTGCCCCGGGCCTACGCGCCCAGGGAGGTCCTGGCCATGCTGAACGAGCGGAAAGACCGCGTCTTCTGCGTCCGGGGCAACTGCGATACGGAGGTGGATCAGATGGTCCTGGACTTCCCCATCCTGGCGGATTACTGCATCCTGCCTGTCGGCGAACGCCTGATCTATGCCACCCATGGGCATCATTTTCATCTGGATTCCCTGCCGCCGCTGCAGCCGGGAGACATCCTGCTCCACGGCCATACCCATGTTCCGGCCTGGGAGGCTTTTGGAGAGGGCAATTTGTATCTCAATCCCGGCTCCGTGTCCATCCCGAAAGCGGAGAGCGCCCACAGCTATATGATCCTGCAGGACAACAGCGCCGTGTGGAAATCTTTGGACGGCGCGGCCTACCACACCGAGCGCTTATGAAAAAACCACCGATGAAAAATTCTTTCATCGGTGGTTTTTCTTCCCATATCACATCGACACCGTGTTGTTCAAAACCAGTGTACTGTAGAGAAACAGAACGTCCTGCGTTTCAAAGTCGATAAAATTGCCCAGGAGGCCGCTCTGCAGATATCGCAGGTCCACCAGGGTGATCTTCGCGTAGCCCGACGCCAGCAGGGGCGCCAGACTGCTGCCGAAGGAGTCCCGGAACACCACCAGCTCTTTGTCCGTGGCGGCGTTGGGATTCTCGATGGTGAGCAGGGCGTCGGAGCCGGACAGGAACATCTCGTAGGGGTCCTTCCCGTAGGCCTTTTCCATGTCGTACATATGGGAGGCCGCCGGCAGACCGGTATTGTAACTGGTCACGATGCACTCGTCCAGCAGGTCGCCCGTCAGATAGTACAGCGTGTCCGGCTGGATTTTGAGAGCGGCCTGCCCGCAATATGCGCCGTAAAAGGGCACCGGCAGCTCCTGCACCGTGAAATCCAGGGAGATTTCCGCGCCCATGGCATCGGCCAGAGTCTGGGCCACGCCGGAGAGGGTCTCCTGCCGCCAGTGCTGGTCGGTTCTGTAAAAAGATTCCAGAGAAAGATCTCCGAAAATGTCGATATATTCGGAAAAATCCAGCTTTTCCCGCAGATTTTCCACCAAAAGGGAGTAATCCATCACCGGATAACCGCCCAGCGGCGCTAAAAAGTAGTTCTTGTCCGGGATCACCGAGAGATAGACGCTGCAATCGGTCCCGGCCAGATACGTCTCATAGACCTCCCGCAGCTTGTCCCCCGAACGGTCCACCTTGCCGCTGTTCATGGGGTATTCCAGCTTGGACCAGTAGCCGTCCTGCTCATAGATGCCGTGGTTGTCCTTTTGCAGGAAAACGTACCGGGCCGCGGCGGCTTTCAGGGTGCGCATATTGTCGCGCAGGGGGAACTGATCCAGGGAAAAATCCTCAAACTGGGTCATATACTTGCCCGAGAGAAGCTGCTGGGACGAAAGCTCCGGCTTCTGGGCCAGAGAGCGGCGCTCTGCCATGGAGTAGGCCTCCGGCGCTTTCAGGAGCCCTGCGGCGGAAAAGCCGAAGATCACGCAGGCCGCCAGAAGGGTGGTCAGAATATTTTTCCATTTCATAAGCCACACCCCTCCTAAAAGCGAAAATAGAGGAACGGGTTAAAGGAGCCGTCCACCAGATAGGCTGTCACCACTACCAGCAGGCCGGTGAGCAGAAGGGGCTCCAGCACGTTCCAGCCCCGCGAGAGGACCCGGTTCCCCGACAGCGCGGCAATGGCCCGTTTGGGAAGGGGTGTCGCGCCGAGAACGGCCAGGAGCAGCACCACGCCGTAGGAGCGCAGGTAGTAGACGGCCTCCGCCGAGAACAGCGGCAGCTTCCCGAAAGCGAACATCCCGGCAATATCCTGCCCCGCCTGACCCAGAGAGTCGGCGTTGAACAGGACAAAGCCCAGCAAAACCGCCAGAAGCACATAGACATGGCCCAGAACGCCGTGGGCATCGAGGCGCTTTTTCAGCCCCAGCTTTTCCGCCGTCAGCAGGAGGGCGTAGAAGACGCCCCACAGCACGAAGTTCCACGCCGCGCCGTGCCACAGACCGGTCAGCATCCAGACCACGAGGATGTTGAAAAGCTGCCGCCCGATCCCGCGGCGGTTTCCGCCCAGGGGGATATACACATAGTCCCGGAACCAGGAGCCCAGGGTCATGTGCCAGCGCCGCCAGAACTCCGTGATGCTTTTGGAGATGTAGGGGTAGTTGAAATTCTCCGGGAAATCAAAGCCGAAGAGCCTGCCCAGACCGATGGCCATGTCGCTGTAGCCGGAAAAGTCGAAGTAGATCTGGAGCATAAAGGCCACGGCGTAGAGCCAGTGAAACAGGACCGACGGCTGGGCGGTCTGGCGGAACTGGGTGCAAAGCTGCCCCAGCACGTTGGCGATGAGTACCTTTTTGGCAAGGCCCATCACGAAGCGGCGGATGCCCGAGGCGATCTTGTCCAGACTGTGGGTTCGTTGGGTGAGCTGGCCCGCGATGTCGGAATAGCGGACGATAGGCCCGGCGATGAGCTGGGGGAACATGGCGACGTAGGCGGCAAAATCAATGATGTTTTTCTGGGCGGCCACGTCGCCCCGGTAGACGTCGATGGTGTAGCTGAGGAGCTGGAAGGTGTAGAAGCTGATGCCGATGGGCAGCGCCACCCGGAGCAGCGGCAGGGACAGGCCAAAGGCGCTGTTCAGGCTCCCGATAAAGAAATCGGCGTACTTGAAATAGCCCAGCAGGCCCAGGGTCGTCAGCACCGAGAGCCACAGAAAGACCTGGCTCCAGACCTTTCCGCGGGTCTTTTCGATCAGCAGGCCCAGGAGCCAGCCGAGAAGAATGGTCGCGGCAAAGAGGAGGACCAGGCGCTGTTCCCCCCAGGCGTAAAACACCAGGCTTGCCAGCAGGAGCACAGCGTTTTTGAGTTTGCGCGGCGCGGCCAGATAGAGCAGGACCGTCGCCGGGAGAAAGTAATACAAAAAGGGAATGCCGGAAAAAACCAAGGGTCCTGCCTCCTTTCAAAGAATCAGCGGGTGCAGGACGCACCCGCTTTTCTGTTTATCCTTCGAAGCCGGCGGGGCTCATGACAAAGAACACCGTGTTGTCCACCGCGTCGCAGAGCATTTCGTCGGCCTGGGTGCAGATGTTCCAGTTGAGCATGGCCTGATCCTTCAGGGTCTGCACAAAGGCGTCCACATCGGCCTCGGCGTCCAGACGGAAGACATAGCCCACAAAGGGGATGGTGCCGATCATGGGGCCGAAGGTCGCGCCCTCGGCAAAGCCGGTGATCTCCTCGGCAAAGCCGTTGAGGTAGCCCGGCTCCACGGCCATGACCATGGGGGCAAAGGGGATGATCTCGTTGCTGATGAGCTGGTTGGCCATTTCCTCCGCCGTCAGGTCCTCGCCGCCGTTCATCATTTCCTTGAACTGGGCAAAGAGGGTCTGGGCGGGAGAAGCGCCGTCCTCGGTGACGCTGGGAGCCTCGGTGGTTTCCTCAGTTTCCGTGGGCTGGACGGTGGTGGGCTGTTCCACGGTGGAAGGCTCTGTGACCTCCGGCTCGGTGTCGGCGCCGCAGGCAGTCAGGGAGAACACCAGCAGCATTGCAAGAAACAGGGTGATGATCTTTTTCATTTGTTACCTCCAAATATTTTTCCGCCGCTGCCGGTTTGGCGCGGCATAGTTTGACAAAAGCAGATGATGGGGCGTTTTGTTCAGTGAACAGTGAACAGTGAATAGTGAACAGTGAATAGTGAATAGTGAATAGTGAATAACGGATGTGTGCGCTGTCGCGCACAGATTTCCATAACGGCGCGCCCAGTGGTCGCGCCCTACAGCCGTGAACGCACTTCCAATGAAGCGTTCGTAGGGCACGACGAC
>CALZCW010000106.1 GCA_945635805.1 uncultured Clostridia bacterium | reverse complement strand
GTGGAAGGCTCCTATATGCCCTGTTTTCTGGCAGGAGAGTCCCAGGCCCGGGTTTTGGGCGCAGCCCTGGGCATCCCGGTCTATGGGTTTTCCCACCAGCAGGGCCATATTGCGGCCTCTCTGTGGTCATCAAACCACATGGAGCTGATGGACAAGCCCCACCTGGCCTGGCATCTCTCCGGCGGCACCACGGAGCTGCTCTACGTCACGCCGGAGGGCGTCAGCGTCCATGCCGAGAGAATCGGCGGCACCACGGACATCTCCGCGGGCCAGCTCATTGACCGTACCGGCAAGCTGCTGGGTTTGTCCTTTCCCGCCGGGAAGGAGCTGGACGCTCTGAGCCGCGCTGCACAGAACAAGGACGTATTTCGCGTCAAGGTCCATGACATGGAATTTTCCCTTTCCGGCGTTCAGAACAAGGTGGAAGCCTACCACCAGGGCAACGCCGCTGAGACGGCAGCCTACGCCCTGCGCTGTCTGATCGGGGCCATTGTGGAGGCCACGAAAAACGCCTTGAAGCAGTACCCTGATTGTCAGGTAGTCTTTGCCGGAGGCGTCGCCTCCAACGCGCTGCTGCGGGAAAAATGCGCGGCCCTGCCTGCCATCTTCTGTCCCCCGCAGTATTCCACCGACAACGCCCTGGGCATCGCCGTTTTGACATGGAGGGCACATCATGCAGCAGCAGATCTATGAGGTCTCCCAGATCAATGAATATCTGAAGCTCCGCTTTGAGGACGACGAGTTTCTCTCCGCCCTCTTTCTTCGCGGTGAGATCAGCAATTATAAGCTCTATCCCTCCGGCCACCACTACTTTTCCCTGAAGGACGCCGGCGGTGCCATCCGGTGTGTCATGTTCAAGGGCAACGCTTTCCGTCTGCGTTTCCGCCCGGAAAATGGCATGAAGGTCATCGCCTTTGGACGGATCTCGGTCTTTCCACGGGACGGCGTGTATCAGCTCTACTGCCAGGACATGATGCCTGACGGCGTGGGCGACCTGCATGTGGCCTTTGAGCAGCTCAAAGCCAAGCTGCAGGGAAAAGGGCTGTTTGCAGCGGAGCGGAAAAAGCCCCTGCCGAAATTTCCCCATTCTATTGCCATCGTCACGTCCTCTGCCGGTGCGGCGCTGCGGGATATGCTGCGCATTTTGCGCAAGCGCTATCCCTTGACCGAGGTCAAACTGCTGCCCGTGCGGGTACAGGGTGAGGAGGCACCTGCGGAGATCGCCGCCGCCATCCGCTACGCCAATGAATACCGGGTGGCGGACCTCATCATCACAGGACGCGGCGGCGGCTCTATGGAGGACCTGTGGGCCTTCAACGACGAACGGGTCGCCTATGCCATTGCCGAGTCCCGCATCCCGGTGATCTCCGCCGTGGGTCATGAGCCGGATGTGACGATCTCCGACTTTGTGGCCGATCTACGGGCCGCGACCCCCTCCAACGCTGCGGAGCTGGCAGTGCCTGACCAACTGGAGCTGCGCCAGAGCCTGGCAGCAAAGGGCGCGCTGCTGCTGACGCTGATGAAGAAGCGGCTGCACCAGGAGCGGCAGAAGGTCGCGTCCCTGGCTTCCAGCCGCAGTCTGAAAAGTCCCGGGAATTATCTTGCCGACCGGCGAATGCTCCTGGACTATACCCACCGCCGTCTCAGTGCGGCGTCCTTGAGCCTTTTGAATCGAAGACGGGAAAGATTTGTGGCGCTCACATCCAAGCTGGACGCCATGAGTCCCTTAAAGGTCCTGAGCCGGGGCTATTCCATTGCCCTGGATGACAACGGTGCGCCGGTCAGGACCGTCAAAGCCCTTGTGCCCGGAGACAGGCTGACCCTGCGCCTGAGCGACGGCGCGGCTATCACCCGAGTGGAGGAGATTACGAATGAAACAGCAGTCTAAAACCTTTGAAGCGTCCCTGACCCGGCTGGAGGAGATCGTCCAGCGCATGGAAAACGGTGACGTGCCTCTGGAGGAAGCCCTCAAGCTCTTTGAGGAGGGGACGGGTCTGGTCTCCTCCTGCACCAAGCTCCTGGACGAGGCGGAGCTGAAGGTGGTGCAGCTGACCAAGGGTGCCGACGGCGCTCCCGAGGAAAGGACCTTTACCGATGAATAGAGAGGATTATGTGGATCGGATCGAAGCCTATCTGGAGGGCTGCTTCTGCGAAAAGGTCCCGCAGAAAAGCCTCCTCAACGCCATGCGCTACAGCCTTTTGGCGGGGGGGAAGCGTCTGCGCCCCGTTTTGACCCAAGCGTTCTGCGAGGTCTGCGGCGGGAGTGCCGAAGACGCTTTGCCCTTTGCCGCGGCGGTGGAGATGGTGCATACCTACAGCCTCATTCACGACGATCTGCCCTGTATGGACAACGACGATTACCGCCGGGGCCGTCTGACCAACCACAAGGTCTACGGCGAGGCGAAGGCCGTCCTGGCAGGGGATGCTCTGTTGACCGCCGCTTTCTGGCAGTTGACCTCCGCAAAGCTGTCCTGCGAGAAGATCGTCTCGGCAGTGCAGGTCCTATCCCACTGTGCCGGTGAACTGGGCATGGTGGGCGGTCAGGTTCTGGATCTGGAGGCGGAGCAGCGCCCCTGCACGGAGCAGGATGTCTACGAGATCCAGTCCCGCAAGACCGGCGCTTTGATCTCCGCTGCCTGCCAGTTGGGCGTCATTGCCGCCGGCGGAACAAAAGAGCAGCTCTTGGCGGCACAAAAATACGCCGACGCCCTGGGTCTTGCATTCCAGATCCAGGACGATATTCTGGATGTGATCGGCGACTCTGCCAAGCTGGGCAAGGCCACCGGCATGGACGGCAGCAAAAACACCTTTGTCCGCCTCTACGGCGTGGAGGCCTGCAAAAAAATGGTGGCCTCTGAGACAGAACGGGCCATAGGCGCACTGGATATTTTTGAAAACGCCGATTTTCTTCGGACGCTGGCGCTGTCGCTGGTGGGACGGGAAAGTTGATTGCATAGGGACTTGCCGCCTCCGAATATGCTGATTCGGAGGTGGTTGGATGCTGGGCGCGGCTGTATGGCTGATGATCAGCAGCATCTTATACTCCCTGCGGCTTTCCAACGGCAGCGGTTCCTTTCCCAGACCGCTCAGCGCCAAGGAGGAGGCCCACTATCTGGAGCTTTCCGCCCAGGGGGACTTACACGCCCGAAATATTTTGATCGAGCGCAATTTGCGGCTGGTTGCGCACATCATCAAAAAATACTACACCCAGACCTCCGACCAGGAGGACCTGATCTCCATCGGGACCATCGGCCTTATCAAGGGCATATCCACCTTTGACGCCGCCAAGGGCGCGCGTCTGGCGACCTATGCCGCCCGCTGTGTGGAAAACGAGATCCTGATGTACTTCCGCGGCCAGCGGAAAAGCGCAACGGATGTCTCCCTGTCGGATTATATCGAGACCGGCAAGGACGGGACGGCCCTTTCCCTGATGGATGTCATCTGCTCCGACGACGACCTGTTCGAGCAGTTGTCCGACAAGGAGATCTACGCCAAGCTCTACGAGAAGATCGACGAATGCCTCGACGAGCGGGAGCGGCGTATCATTCTGCTGCGCTACGGCATCGGCAACCGCAAGGCTCTGACACAGCGCGAGATCGCCGCCATGTGCGGCATCAGCCGGAGCTACGTCAGCCGCATCGAGAAAAAAGCATTGCAAAAGCTGGAAAAGGCACTTTCGGAATAGGAGAAACGACGTCATGAATGCTTGGAAACACTTCTGCACCATCACAAAGCACCGATGGGCGGTGCGCAGGGGCTGCTTTGCCGTGGGACTTTATCGGCAGGGCCTGACCCACGACCTTTCCAAGTATTCATGGACGGAATTTCGTTCCGGAGTCAAATACTACCAGGGTACGCGCAGCCCCAATTCCCGGGAGCGTGAGGTGGTGGGCTACTCCACCGCCTGGATGCACCACAAGGGCAGAAATAAGCACCACTTTGAATACTGGACGGATCTGAACCTGCAAACACGGCGCTATGCCCCCGTGCCTATGCCGCGTAAGTATTTTATTGAGATGGTCATGGACCGTATCGCCGCCTGCAAGATCTACCACGGCAAGGACTACCGCGACGGCGACGCGCTGGCCTATTTTCTCGGCTCCTCGGAGTCCAGAGAGACCTCGGCCATGCACCCTAAAACCAAGGAAGAATTGATCTATGTGCTCACCATGCTGCGAGACAGGGGAGAGAAGGAGACGTTCCGAT
>CALZCW010000105.1 GCA_945635805.1 uncultured Clostridia bacterium | reverse complement strand
TCCAGATCGCCCCCTGCTTCCGCGACGAGGACGCCCGCGGCGACCGCAGCCCCGGTGAGTTCTATCAGTTGGATATGGAAATGGCCTTTGCCGACCAGGACGACGTGTTTGCCGTTCTGGAGGACGTGCTGCCCCCCATCTTTGCGAAGTACGGCAAATATAACGTTGCATCCTCCGCGCCCTTCCGCCGCATCGGCTACACCGAGGCCATGGAGCGCTACGGCTCCGACAAGCCCGATCTGCGCATCGACCTGGTGGTGGAGGACATGACCGATCTGGTCAAGGGCATCGACTTTGCGCCCTTTGCCGACGGCAACACCGTCAAGGCCATCGTGGTGGAAAACTGCGAGCTGGCGCGCAAGGCCGTTGACAAGCTGGTTGCGGAGACGGAGGTCATTTCCGGCAGCAAGCCCATGTGGTTCAAGCTGGGTGCCGACGGTGAGCTGTCCGGCGGTATTGCCAAGTTCCTGGCAGACCGCAAGGACCAGGTCATCAGCGCCCTGAACCTGAAGCCCGGCTGCTTTGTCGGCGTGACGGCGGGTAAGAAAACTGCCGCTCAGAAAACCGCTGGTGTCCTGCGCAAGCTTCTGGGTACCACGGTCCCCGGCCACATGGACAAGGAGCGCTACGAATTCTGCTGGATCGTGGACTTCCCCATGTACGAGATTGGCGAGGAGTCCGGCGAGCTGGAGTTCTGCCACAACCCCTTCTCCATGCCTAACGGCGGTCTGGAAATTTTGGAGAAAGCGGAGCGCGGCGAGGTCGATCCTCTGAGCATCAACGCCTTCCAGTATGACCTGGTGTGCAACGGTGTGGAGCTGTCCAGCGGCGCCGTCCGTAACCACGACCCGGAGATCATGATCAAGGCCTTTGAGCTGGTCCGTCTTGGCGAGGAGGACGTGAAAGCCAAATTCCCCGCCATGTATAACGCCTTCTGCTACGGTGCGCCCCCCCACGCCGGCATCGCGCCGGGTGTGGACCGCATGGTCATGCTGCTGGCCGGCGAGGAATCCATCCGCGAAATCATCCCCTTCCCCATGAACAAAAACGCCCAGGACGTCATGATGGGCGCGCCCTCCACCGTCGAGCAGAAGCAGCTTGACGAGGTGCACATTGCCCTGAAGCCGGAGGCATAATAACCCATAGTACAGAAAAAGCGGTAGGAACCACGGTTCTGTGGTTCCTACCGCTTCAATATTATTAACAAGTGGCCAATCTCTTTACTTATCAACAGGGTGTTCGACGATATAGCGCTCCATCAGGAGGGCGGCATCCCGGACCAGGTCGGCGCAGGGGCGTTTTTTGTAGTATTCCGGCGTGCGGTGCTCCGGCACGGCAGTCTTGTCCGTCGGCACCCCCTGCAGCAGCTCCCGGCAGAGAATGGAGCCGTTTTCTTCCCGGAAACGGGCAGCCAGCTCCTGGATGCGGGCATAGTGGGCGGTCTTTGCCTCGTGGGACGGCACTGTACCGTCGCCGTAGAGCAGGCCGGCCACCATGAACATTCCACTGACCGCGCCGCAGACCTCCCGCAACCGTCCCATGCCGCCGCCAAAGGACGAAGCCAGCTTCATGGCGACATCGTCCTCCAGGCCTGTCAGGTCGGAAAAGGCCAGCAGCACCGCCTGGGCGCAGTTACAGCCGCTGCGGAAATTTTGCGCGGCAAGCTCTCCCCTGTTCATTGCTGCTCCTCCTTCGGAAACCGGACGCCGTTGAATTTCAACATATAGCGGATGGGGTAATAACGGCGCAGATAATTCTTTTCGTACCATTCATAGGTGGCCGCCGGCAGGTGCTGCAGCTCCGGCGCTTCGCAGCGGAACAGCTCAAAGGTCGTCTTGTCACCGCAGAGCAGAGCGGCGATCAGTTCCTTCTCTCCCTCCGCCGCCAGGCGGTCCAGACAGGCATCCATAATGGTGACACAGATCAATTCGTCCTGGTCGGCACGATCCTGCTCCGTGGCAAACCAATAGAGGAAATCCGCCCGGGAAAAGGCCTTGCGCGTCGTTACCAAGGCCAGCTTCTGAAATTCCTCCTCTGCCTCCCGTTTGAGGACGTCGATAAAATAATACAGCAGCTTTTCGTCCAGACAGCAGCAGTCGAGCAGGACTTCATAGGCGCTGCGGGGTCCGTCCGGCTCGTCGATCTTCGGCGGCTGGCAGGGATCAGCCTCCACCGCAGGTGTTTCTTCTGCAGGCGCTTCTGCTGTAGGTGCTTCCGATGCCTGAGCCAAGGCGGCCAGAGTCGCCATCAGATCCTCCTCCCGGAAGCTGTCGTAGGCCTCCTGGGGCAGGGTTTGGCCATCCTGCGCGGCACAGCGGCGTACAAACTCACAGATACCCATAGCCCGGATCTGTGTCTGAAGCTGTGCGGCGCGGGCCATTGGCTCCTCCTCCGTCAGAGAGATCCCCTCCGGCGGTGTCCGGCTGCCTGCCGCCAGTTCCTCCAATGCCTTCAAATAATACGCTGTCACTGTCATCGCATAACACCTCATTTTAACTATATCACATTGCGCACAAAAAATCAACTGCCCTTTGACAGAGATTCAAGCAAGCTGTACAATATAATAGATATAATATGGAGGTGGCGCTTTATGAGAATCAAGATCACGGCTGACAGCACCTGCGACCTTTCGCCAGAGCTGGTCGCACAAAACGACATTGAGATTTTTCCCCTTTTTGTCAACAAGGGGGGCGAGAGCTTCCTTGACGGCGTGACCATCCAGCCCGCCGATATTTTCGCCCACGTTGCAAACGGCGGCGACCTGTGCACCACCGCGGCAGTCCCCGTCGGCATCTATCAGGAGCGTTTTGAAGCCCTGGCCCGGGAGTATGACGCCGTGATCCACGTCTCTCTCGGCTCTGGCTTCTCCGTGACCCACCACAACGCCTGTGTCGCCGCCGAGGAGCTCCCCAACGTGCGCGTTATCGACTCCCGGAACCTCTCCACCGGCCAGGGCCATGTGGTCATGGAAGCCTGCAAGCTGGCCCAAACCTGCGATGACCTGGACGCCATCAAGGCCGAGCTGGACGAGTTGACCGGCCGGGTGGACACCAGCTTCCTCCTGGACCGTCTGGATTACATGGTCAAGGGAGGCCGCTGCTCCTTTGTGGCGGCGCTGGGTGCGAATCTCCTAAAACTCAAGCCCTGCATCGAAGTGGTGGACAACAAGATGATCGTGGCGAAAAAATACCGCGGCAACTACGTCAAGTGTATGGAGAATTATGTGCGGGACCGTCTGGAAAACGCAACGGACATCCTCCCGGAGCGGATCTTCATCACCCACACGCCGGTGCCGCAGGCGATCAGTGAAACAGTCCACCGCACCGTCCGCGACTGCATGAATTTTGAACATATCTACGACACCAACGCCGGATGTACCATCTCCTGCCACTGCGGCGAGGGCTGTCTGGGCATCCTTTACATCCATGAAAAATCCTGAGCTTTCATAAAGAACGCGCGCTGCAAGCTTTGCAGCGCGCGATTTTTTTCTTATTCGTTGTCAATATGGCGTTGGATGCGGTCGATGATCATTTCCAGGGCCACCAGGTTTTTGCCGCCCTCGAGAACAACCAGGTCTGCGTTCTTCTTGCTGGGCTCCACGAACTGCTCGTGCATCGGCTTGACCGTGGCCAAATACTGGCTAAGAACAGACTCCAGGCTTCTGCCACGCTTGGCCACATCTCGTTTGATCCGGCGGATCAGGCGGACATCGGCGTCGGTGTCGACGAAAATTTTGATGTCCATCTGGGAACACAGGGCCTTATTCTCAAAGATCAGGATGCCTTCCACCAAAATCACCTTGCGCGGCTCGACCCGGGTGGTCTCCTTGCTGCGGGAATAGGTGGTATAGTCGTAGATGGGGCAATCGATTGCCTGGCCCGCCTTGAGCATCTTCAGATGCTCGAACATCATTTCCGTATCAAAGGCGTCCGGATGGTCGTAGTTGACCTTCTTCCGCTCCTCAATGCTCAGCTCCTCATAGGGACGGTAATAGTTGTCATGGCTGAGTACCGTCACATCGTCCCGGAAGCGGGCAATCAGATTTTTCATCAGGGTCGTCTTGCCGCTGCCGGAACCGCCTGCAATGCCAATGACAATGATATTTGACATTTTATATCCTCCGATTTTTGCTTAGAACAGGCATTGTCCTACCCCCGAGGGGATAGGACAATGCAATCATAATTGTAGTTTCTTTATCGCTGGCCCTTATCGTACGGAATAC
>CALZCW010000104.1 GCA_945635805.1 uncultured Clostridia bacterium | reverse complement strand
TGTATTTCTTGTAACTCTTTCGTTTTTTCGGTCTCACATCATTGACAAACGAACAGGCGAAAAGACGGGAACAAGCGGCCGGGGCTTGCAAAGCGTCCGGCTTTTTGGTATACTATAATAAATATACTGCGAAGTATTGGCTATTTTTGGGAAAGAAGTAGAGGAAACCGGTATGGAAACAACAAAAACCTTTCGTGAATTGGGCGTCAGCGAGGAGATTTTGCGGGCGCTGGAGAAAAAAGGCGTTGGCCTGCCCACCAAGGTCCAGGAGGAGGCCATTCCGCCCCTGCTGCAGTGGCGGGACGTGATTGCCAAGGCGCCGACGGGGACAGGCAAGACCTTTGCCTTCGGCATCCCCATGATCGAGCACATCGACCCGTCATCGGAGGATCTGCAGGCGCTGATCCTTGCTCCCACCCGGGAGCTGGCCATCCAGATCGCCGATGAACTGAACGGCCTGCTGATCTATTACAAGGATATCCGCGTCACCGTGGTCTACGGCGGTCAGCGCATGGAGCCCCAGATCAAGGCCCTGGCCCGTCACCCCCATATCGTCGTGGCGACACCGGGACGGCTCATGGACCACTACAACCGCAAAAATCTCCGGCTGGACAAGATCAAGACCGTCATTCTGGACGAGGCCGACCGGATGCTGGACATGGGCTTCTTCGACGACGTGACCAAGATCCTCAACAAGATCAAAAATCGCGTCAATCTGGGCCTGTTTTCCGCCACCATCTCCCAGGAGGTCATGACCGTCAGTTGGATGTACCAGCGCGACGAGGTGGAGATCACCGTGGCTCCCACCGAGGAGAGCAAGCCCGATATCGACCAGTATTCCATCACCGTGCCCCGCCTGGAAAAGGAGGAGGCCATGCTGCGAATCCTGCGCTCCGGGGCCTTCGAACGGGTCATTGTCTTCTGCAATACCAAGGTCATGTGCCAGCGCCTCAGCGACGATCTGCGCCGCGCCGGGATCCAGGCCGACTGCCTCCACGGCGACATCAAGCAGGCCACCCGGGAAAAGACCATGGCTGCCTTCCGCAAGGGCAAGCTGCCGGTCCTCATCGCCACCGACGTGGCTTCCCGGGGCATCGATGTGGACGACGTGGACGGCGTTATCAACTACGACGTACCCGATGAGAACGAATACTATATCCACCGCATCGGCCGGACGGGACGCGCCCGGAAAAAGGGCATCTCCTTTACTCTCATCGGCTCCTTCCCGGAAAAGGCGAAGCTGGACGAGATCGCAAAATTCTCCGATTTCACCATTGTCCCTATGATCTTTGACGAATACGGCTGCCTCATCCCTGCGCCTGAGGAGGAAAAGCATCCTCCCCGCAGAAAGCTCTGATGCAGGCGGCGGAAAAGGGCCTGCTCCTGCTTTGCTGTAAGCTGGGGCAGGCCGTAAAGCCGCTGACGGCGGCGGAATACCGCCAGCTCAGCGAATATGTGCGTATCAGGAGCCTGACCGGGACGCAGCAGGACACGGAGGTGCGCCGGGAGCAGCTCATGTCCCTGGGCTGCAGCCTGGAGATGAGCAACCGGGTCGCCGGGCTTCTGGACCGGGAGAAAGCGCTGCGGGAGTATCTGTACAAGGCGGAGAATACCGCCGTTCTGACCCGCATTTCCGAGGGATTTCCCCGGCGGCTTTACCGGCTGGAGGACGATTGTCCCGCCGCCCTGTTCTGCAAGGGCGACCTGAGCTTGCTGAACAGCCGGTGCATTTCTCTCGTCGGCTCCCGGCTGCTGTTTCCCCGGGGCAGAGATTTTGCCCGGAGAATCGGACGGATGGCGGCCCGGGAGGGCTTCACCCTGGTTTCCGGCGGGGCCAGCGGTGCTGATACCGCTGCCCAGGAGGCCTGCCTTGCTGCCGGCGGCAAGGTCATCTGCTTCGTGCCCGACGAGCTGAGCCGCTATGCGCCCCGGAAAAACCTGCTGTACTGCAGCGCCGACGGCTACGACCTGTCCTTTTCCTCCGCCCGTGCCCTGCGGCGCAACCACTTTATCCACGCCCTGGGGGAAAAGGTCTTCGTCGCCCAGTGTCCCGGCACCTCCGGCGGCACCTGGGCGGGTACATCGTACAACCTGAAGCACCGCTGGTCAGAGGTTTATGTCCTTAGCGACGGCAGCGACGGCGCGGAAGCGCTCATGGCTCTGGGTGCCGTCGGCGTGGACGAGAATCTGCCTCCGCTGGCAGATCTGTTGTCCTATCAGTTGTCCATTTTCGACTGACTTTTATTAAATCGTTGAAAAATATAAATTTTCGGTTGATTTTGACAAACTATTTCTGTATAATTCCCATATGTGACTTTACTATTATCCTACCCATGGAGGTTATCATATGTGTGGAATTGTCGGATATATCGGGAAACGTCAGGCGGCGCCGATCCTGCTGGACGGCCTTGCCAAGCTGGAATACCGGGGCTATGACTCGGCCGGTATCTGCGTTTTCTCGGAAGACGGTTTTTCCGTCGCCAAGACCAAGGGCCGTCTGTCAGCCCTCAGCGAACTGACCAACGGCGGCGCGGAGCTTTGCGGCTGCCTGGGCATCGGCCATACCCGCTGGGCCACCCACGGCGCACCCTCGGACAAAAACTCCCACCCTCATGTGTCGTCCAACGGCAAGATCTGCGTGGTACATAACGGCATCATCGAAAACTACCTGGTCCTGAAGGAGTATCTTCAGTCCGTGGGCAAGGCCTTTGAATCCGATACGGACACGGAGGTCATCGCCAACCTGTTTGAGTACTACTACGAGCTGGAGGGCGACCTGATCCGCGCCGTGAAACGGGCCATTGAAAAAATGACCGGCAGCTACGCTCTGGGAATCCTGTGCATGGACTGCCCGGGCAGAATGCTGGCGGTGAAGAAAAACAGCCCGCTGATCTTCGGTTTCGGCGAGGGCGAGAATTTCATCGCCTCCGACGTGCCCGCTATTTTGAAGTACACCCGCAAGGTGGTCTATCTCAACGACGGCGACATGGTGGATTTCAACGCAGACGGCGCCGTTTTCTATAACGCCTTGGGTGAACGGATCGAAAAGGTCCCCGAGCACATCGCCTGGGAGATGTCCGCCGCGGAAAAGGGCGGCTATCCTCACTTCATGATGAAGGAGATCCATGAGCAGCCCAAGGCCCTGCGGGACACCGTCAGTCCCCGGATCAAAAACGGCCGAGTGGTCCTGGACGACCTCCAACTGAGCGCCGAGTACCTGCGGGGCGTGCGCCGGATCTACATTGTCGCCTGCGGCTCTGCCTACTATGTGGGCTGCCTGGGCAAGTACATTCTGGAAAAGACCTGCCGCATCCCCGTGGAGCCCATCCTGGCCTCGGAATTCCGCTATGCCCAGCCGGTTCTGGGGGACGACACCCTGGTTATCATCATCAGCCAGTCCGGCGAAACCGCCGATACCCTGGCAGCCCTGCGGGAGGCCAACACCCTGGGTGCCAGGACTTTGGCCATCGTCAACGTGGTTGGCAGCGCTATCTCCAAGGCTGCCCATGACGTCATTTACACCTGGGCCGGTCCGGAGATCGCCGTGGCTACCACCAAGGCCTACTCCACCCAGCTTTCAGTCATTTATCTGCTGGCGCTGTATATCGGCGACCTGCTGGGCACTTTGAGCCAGGAGGAATATCAGACCATCCTCAAGGCCCTGACGGAGCTGCCGGAAAAGATGACCGCCATGCTGACGGAGAACTACCTGGAGCATATCGAGACTCTGGCCGGAGAGCTCTATGAGCACCACGACGTATTCTTCATCGGCCGCAATCTGGACAGCGCCACCTGCCTGGAGGGCAGCCTGAAGCTCAAGGAGATCGCCTATGTCCACTCGGAGGCCTACGCCGCCGGTGAATTGAAGCACGGCCCCATCTCCCTCATTGAGGACAACACGCTGGTCATCGCCGTGGCAGGCGTGCCGGAGCTTTTCGACAAGACCATGTCCAACGTCAAGGAGGTCAAGGCCCGGGGTGCCAACGTGCTGGGCCTGACAACGGAGGACCTGGAGGCGGACATCCGCAAAACGGTGGATCGCTGCCTGCTGGTGCCCAAGACCCATCCGCTGCTCCAGCCCAGCCTCAATGTGGTGCCGCTGCAGATCTTCTCCTATTATATGGCTCTGGCCCGCGGCTGTGACGTGGATAAGCCCCGCAATCTGGCCAAATCCGTCACGGTGGAATAACCTGATACTAAAAACCGATTAAAATATTCATTTCAATCGGTTTTCAACGCCGTACCGGC
>CALZCW010000103.1 GCA_945635805.1 uncultured Clostridia bacterium | reverse complement strand
TTCGACATCCCTGTGGATCATCTGGTGGGCAATCCTCTCTTTGCCCGTTATTATATGTCGAAATTCGACGAGACGGTCTACGACCACAATGAATTCTGCGTGGTCTCCCCCGACATCGGCTCCGTGGCGCGCTCCCGTGCCTTTGCCGCCAAGCTCCACATGGGTCTGGCCATTGTGGATAAGCGCCGCCAGCGGGCCAATATGTGCGAGGTCATGAACGTCATCGGCGACGTGGAGGGCAAGACCTGCATCCTCTTTGACGACATGGTGGATACCGCCGGCTCCCTCTGCAACGCCGCCGCGGCCATCAAGGAGATCGGTCACGCCAAGGCCGTCTACGCCTGCGCCAGCCACGGTGTCCTGTCCGGCAATGCCTGCCAGAAGGTGGAGGAGAGCTGTATCGAGGAGCTGATGCTCCTGAACACCATCCCCCTGCCCAGCGATTACACCGGCAGAAAGATCCGCCAGTTGGACGCCTCGCCCATGTTCGCCAAGGCCATCACCCGCATCTACAACGAGACCTCCATCTCCAGCCTGTTCTGATGCTGTTTCGGAAGCCTGCCTGTGATTGGCTCGTCGTCGGATTGGGCAATCCCGGCGACAATTACGCAAGAACCCGCCACAATATCGGTTTTCGCGCCGTGGACCTGCTGGCAAAGGACCTGGGCGTGAAGATTGACCGGGCGAAATTTCGCGGCCTCTATGCCCAGGCTGCTTACGGGGAGAAAAAGCTGATTTTGCTCAAGCCCCAGACCTTTATGAACAGCTCCGGCCTGTCGGTGATGGATGCTGCACACTATTGCAAACTGCCGCCGGAGCGCATTATTGTCATCTTTGATGATATTTCTCTGGACGTGGGCCGGATGCGGGTGCGGGCGGAAGGCTCTGCCGGCGGTCACAACGGCATCAAGTCCATCATCGGCTGCCTCAACAGCCAGGCCTTTCCCCGGGTGAAGCTGGGCGTCGGCGCCAAGCCCCATCCGGACTACGATCTGGCCGCCTGGGTGCTGTCCAACTTTACCAAAGAGGAAGAAAAGCTCCTGTCCGGCGTCATCGAGCGCGGCGCGCAGGCGGCTCTGGAGATCATCGACAACGGCGTACCCGCCGCGGCAGCCCGGTTCAACGGCAGTCGCCCGTAAAGAACGGGCGCGGCATAGGAAGCCCTTGTGTTTCCCGTCGGACAAGGTGCCTGTGTCGAAATAAGTAAAATAACACGATAAATAACGGAAAACAGGGAGGCTCCCTGTTTTCCGCGTTCGTGCGTGCGCAAAAACGCCTTGCGCTGCACTCGATCCCATTTTTTGGAGGAGGTCCTATGGAACAGCTTCTCACCCTGCTGCGCGGACTGCCGGACTACCGGCGGCTGGTGCAGTGTCTGGAGAAAAATCAAGCCGCAGGTGTTTCCGGCGCCGCGCAGATCAACCGCTCCCACCTCATCGCCTCCGTGCTCCACGATACAAAGCGTCCGGCGGTCATCCTCTGCCAGGATGAAATGGCGGCGCGGCGCACCCAGTCGGAGCTGGCCGCCTTTCTGGACACGGAGATCCCCATCCTGCCCTCCCGGGACCTGGCCTTTTACAGTGCCTCGGCCATCTCCCGCGGCTGGGAGCAGCAGCGTCTGCGACTGCTCTACGACCTGGCCCGTGGGGAGCAGCGGCTGCTCATCGCCACCTGGGACGCCTTCTGCGTCCGCACTCTGCCCAAAAGCTGCCTTTTTTCCACGGCCCTGACCCTGAAAATCGGCGCCTGCCTTTCCCTGGACGACCTATGTTCGCGGCTGGTCAAAATGGGCTACAGCCGGGGCACGCTGGTGGAGGGTGTGGGACAGTTTTCCGTGCGGGGCGGCATTCTGGATGTCTTTTCTCCTGCCCACGACGCGCCGGTCCGTTTGGAGTTCTTCGGCGACGAGGTGGACGCCATGGGCTTCTTCGACACCGTGACCCAGCGGCGCACAGACAATGCGGAAAGCCTCGTCCTGCTGCCGGTGGCGGAAACCCTGCCCCGGCTGCATCCGGAGGGTGCGGAGGGTCTGGCCGCCGATTTGGAGGCCCTGCAGACCCGTCTGCGCCGCAGGAAGACCCCCAATGAAACGCTGCTGCGGACCCTGGCCGAGGACACGGACGCGGTGAAAAGCGGCGCCAGCCTTGCCGCCGCCGACCGCTATATGGCCCTGATCTACCCCGAATTTGCCTGCGCCGCCCACTATGTCCCCGCCGATGCCCTGGTCTTTTTCTGCGACCACGGCAACCTCCGCCGCGCCGCCGAGCGCTATGTCAACGAGGAGGGCCTGATGCTGGACAGCCTTCTGGAATCGGGCATCCTCTGCGGCGAGCTGTGTGAATTCTCCGCCGACTGGGAGAGCGTCTGCGGCACCCTGCAGGGACGCGGCGCGGTCTTTCTCGATTCGTTCCTGGCCTCGGCCTATCCTCAGAGCCTGCCGCCCAAAGAGCTGCTCTCCATCACCGCCAAGCAGCTTCCCAGCTACGGCGGCAATCTGGACGTGGCTGTGGCCGATCTGGAACACTATCAAAAGCATGAATTTGCCTCTCTGGTCCTCTGCGGCAACCGCCGACGCGGCGAGATTCTGGCCCAGCAGCTTCGGGAGAAGGGGCTTTCCGCCTTTTTGGCCTTTCCGCTGACGGCTCTGCCCAAGCCGGGACAGATCCTGCTCACCGACGGCGCTCTGCCCAACGGCATGGAATACCCCGAACTGAAATTCGCCATTCTGACGGAGGGTCAGTTACTGGCACAAAACGCTCAAAAACCGCGCAGAAAACGTCAAAAAGCGTCAAATCGACAAAAATTGGAGTCCTTTGCCGACCTGTCGCCGGGAGATCTGATCGTCCACGAGTACCACGGCATCGGCCGGTACGTCTGCATGGAGCAGATCAAGATCGACGGCGCGGTCAAGGACTATGTGAAAATCGCCTATCAGGGCTCCGACGTGCTATACGTTCCCGCCACCCAGCTTGACCTCATCGGCAAATACATCGGCGGCGGCGAGGACGCCCCCGTCAAGCTCAACCGCCTGGGCGGCGACCAGTGGCAGAAAACCAAGGCCCGGGCCAAGGCTGCCGCCAAGGATCTGGCCGGGGGCCTGATCCAGCTCTACGCGGAGCGCAAGCGGCTGCCCGGCTTTGCCTTTGCCGCCGACACCCCCTGGCAGGCGGAATTTGAACAGAATTTCCCCTACGCCGAGACCGACGATCAGCTTCGCTCCATCGACGAGATCAAGGGCGACATGGAAGCGCCCCGGCCCATGGACCGTCTGCTCTGCGGCGACGTGGGCTTCGGCAAGACGGAGGTGGCTCTCCGCGCCGCCATGAAGGCCATTCTGGACGGCAAGCAGGTGGCCATCCTGGTGCCCACCACGGTTCTGGCCCAGCAGCATTACACCACCGCCGTCAGCCGTTTTCGCGGTTTTCCGGTGAACATCGGCGTCCTGTCCCGCTTCTGCACCGCCGCCCAGACCCGCAAAACTCTGGCAGACCTGCGGGCCGGTGCGCTGGACCTGATCATCGGCACCCACAAGCTCCTGCAAAAGGACGTGGTGTTCAAGGACCTGGGCCTGCTCATCGTCGACGAGGAGCAGCGCTTCGGCGTGACCCACAAGGAGAAGCTCAAGGAGCTGTCGAAGGGCGTGGACGTGCTGACCCTGTCGGCCACCCCCATCCCCCGGACGCTGAACATGGCCCTGTCGGGCCTGCGGGATATGTCCACCATCGAGGAACCGCCCCACGACCGCTACCCGGTGCAGACCTTCGTGCTGGAATACGCCGAGCCGGTGCTCATCGACGCCATGCGCCGGGAACTGGAACGCGGCGGCCAGGTCTACTATCTGCACAACCGGGTCGAATCCATCGCCCAGTGCGCCGCCCGGATCAAGAAAGCCTTTCCGGAGGCCCAGATCGGCATCGCCCACGGCAAAATGGGGGAGGAGGAGCTGTCGGACGTGATGCAGCGGATGGTGGACGGGGAGCTGCAGATCCTGGTCTGCACCACCATCATCGAAACGGGCATCGACATCCCCAACGTCAACACCCTTATCATCGAGGACGCCGACAAGCTGGGCCTGGCCCAGCTCCACCAGATCCGCGGCCGGGTGGGCCGGTCCAGCCGCCACGCCTTCGCCTATCTGACCTTCCGCCGGGGCAAGGTGCTGACGGAAATCGCAGAAAAGCGCCTGAGCGCCATCCGGGAGTTCGCGGAGTTCGGCTCCGGCTTCAAGATCGCCATGCGGGACCTGGAGATCCGGGGCGCG
>CALZCW010000102.1 GCA_945635805.1 uncultured Clostridia bacterium | reverse complement strand
TGTCCGTCGGGCAAGAGCGGCGTTGCAATATCTTGTGATTATTTTTCTTCCTTGGGCAGGATCAGATTCAGCAGCACCGCCATCAGCGTTGCGATGACCACCGGGGACTTACCGAAGATCATGGTGACCGCTTCCGGGAACTGGCTCAGAGAGGCGCTGGCCTGGGAGATACCGACGCCCAGGGCCGCAGACAGACCCACGATGGTGGTGTTCCGGCTGGTCAGATTCTGGGAGGCGATCAGCTTCATGCCGGTCATGGCGATGGTGGAAAACACGGTGACGGTGGCGCCGCCCAGGACGCACTGGGGGATGGTAGTCAGGATCGCCGCGAATTTTGGCGACACACCGGCCAGGAGCAGGAAACCGGCGGCAAAGGTAAACACCGTCCGGTTCACCACCTTGTTGGTGGTGACGATGCCCACGTTCTGGGAATATGTAGCGGTAGGCAGGCCGCCGAAAAGGGCCGACAGGATGTTGCCGACACCGTAGGCGATAATGCCGCCCTGCAGTTCATTATCCGACGGATCACGGTTCATGCCGCCCACCGTGGTGGCGGTAAAGTCACCGATGGCCTGGATGGAGTTGATGGCAAACAGGATTCCCATGGCGATGCAGCCGGAACCGTCAAAGGAGATACCGAAGGGCATAAAGCGGGGCAGGGAGAACCAGGCGGCATCGGCCACGTCGGCAAAGCTGACCATGCCGAACAGGGCAGCCACAACATAGCCAAAAAGCATACCCAGCAGAATGGAGGCCAGCTTGCAGATGCCCTTGCCCTTGTAGTTCAGCACGATGACCGCCGCCAGGGTCAGACAGGCTACCAGCCAGTTCTGCCAGGAGCCGTACGCAAGCGCCTCACTGAGCCCCTTGCCCGTCACGGCCTCCAGCGTATTGCTGGCGCCGCCGGCCATGTAGTTGATGGCCGTGGGATACAGGGACAGGCCGATGGTGAAGACCACTGTGCCGCTGATGACCGGAGGAAACAGCAGACGGATCTTGCGGACAAAGATGCCCACGATCACCGCCACGACACCGCCGACCAGCATAGCACCGGCAATGGCGGACAGACCGCCGCCGGAAGCGGCAATGGCCTGCATACTGGGCACATAGGCAAAGCTGACGCCCAACAGCACCGGCAGACCGGAGCCGAAGCGCTTCCCGATAGGAAAAAGCTGCAGCACGGTACATACGGCGGACATGACCAGGGAGGCCTGAATCAGCATCACCCGCTCCGACTGGCCAAGGCCCACGGCAGAGGCGATGATGATGGCAGGGGCAACGCAGCCGACGATCATGGCCACCAGATGCTGCAAAGCAAGGGAGACAGAGGTGCCAATGGGCGGTATACCTCGGAAGCGGAACAAAAGTTCTCGGCGGGAGTCAGGCGTTTGCATAGGTCATTCTCCTTTCACGGCAGCTCCGATCACGGCCCCGGCAGGACCTTTTTCGGCAGACATATTACAATTATAACATGCGATCCGTGAAATGCAAACAGAATTCTTGTTTCTCCCTGGGATGCCGATGTTCCATCCTCTCCCCCTATTGCTTATGACAGGAGCAGTCGGTGGGGCAGCGGCCGCAATTGCCGCCGCAGGAGGCGCAGCCGTTTTTCCTGCCCCGTACCAGCTTCACAACGATCAGCGCCACGACAAGGGCGAGGACAAGGCACACGAGAATGGTGGCAATATTTTCCACGATCCATGCAAACATCTGATTTTCGCTCCTTTCATGAATTCCTGTCAAAATATGGCTTTATTTCACTTTGACCTTTTTTGTCAGCCGGGCAGCTTCCTTATAGGGCCGGAAGAGCAGCCAGACCATGAGGGCCAGAATGGCGGCGGCGAAGATCAGGCCGATGACATTGGCGTTTCCCGTGAAAAGGCCGCCAAACTGGTTGACCATCAGGGCGATGGCGTAGGCAAAGCCGCACTGGTAGCCGATGGCGAACCAGGTCCATCTGCCGCTGTTCATCTCGCGCTTGATGGCACCGATGGCCGCAAAACAGGGCGCGCACAGCAGATTGAACACCAGGAAGGAGAAGCCGGTGATGCCGGTGAACGCGGCGGCCAGGTTCTGGTAGACCGTTCCGGCACCGCCGCCATAGAGAATGCCCAGGGTGCCGACGATATTCTCCTTGGCCACCAGACCGGTGATGGAGGCCACGGCAGCCTGCCAGTTGCCCCAGCCCAGAGGCTTGAAGATCCAGGCGATGGCGCTGCCGATGGCTGCCAGGAGGGAGCAGTCGATCTCCTCCTCGCTCAGCATCCGGAACGTGCCGTCCACAAAGCCGAAATAGGTGGCGAACCAGACGAAAATGGTGGACAGGAGGATGATGGTGCCTGCTTTTTTGATAAAGCTCCAGCCGCGCTCCCACATACTGCGCAGGACATTGCCCACCGTGGGCAGATGGTAGGCAGGCAGCTCCATGACAAAGGGCGCAGGCTCACCGGCAAAGGGCTTGGTCTTCTTCAGCATGATGCCGGAGACGATGATAGCGGCCATGCCGATAAAGTAAGCGGAGGTGGCGACCCAGGCGCTGCCGCCGAACAGAGCGCCGGCGATCATGGAGATAAAGGGCACCTTGGCGCCGCAGGGGATAAAGGTGGTGGTCATAATGGTCATCCGGCGGTCCCGTTCATTTTCAATGGTGCGGGAGGCCATGATGCCCGGCACACCGCAGCCCGTGCCGATGAGCATGGGGATGAAGCTCTTGCCGCTGAGGCCGAATTTGCGGAACACGCGGTCCAGCACGAAGGCGATACGGGCCATATAACCGCAGGCCTCCAGGAAGGCCAGCAGCAAAAACAGGACCAGCATCTGCGGCACAAAGCCCAGCACCGCGCCGACACCTGCCACAATGCCGTCGAGGATCAGGCCGTTGAGCCAGTCGGCGGTACCGGCCTTTTCCAGGGCGTTTCCGATGAGGACGGGGATGCCCGGCACCCAGACGCCGTAGTCAGCCGGGTCCGGTTCCTTAAAGCCGTTCTCCTCCAGGTAGGCCACCGCGTCCACATAGGTCATGGGGATGGTGGTCTCCTCGTCGGCGTTGGCGGGGATGGTATCATACCAGGCGGTCATGGCGCTGACGGCCAGGGTCTCCTCATCCTCCACCTCCACCGTGGCGGAATCGGACGCAGACTGAAGGGCTTTCAGCTCCGTCAGTGCGGCGTCGGCGTCAAAATCCTCCGCCCCGGGATCGATCTCCGTGAAGGCGCTGACGGCCTGGACGGCGGCGGTGTAGTCGTCGCTCACTTCACTATAGGCGGAGGAACCGATGCCGAACAGGTGCCAGCCGTCACCGAACAGGCCGTCGTTGGCCCAGTCAGTGGCAAAGGAGCCGACAGTCACCATGGAGATGTAGTATACCAGGAACATGATTGCCGCGAAGATGGGCAGGCCCAGGAAACGGTTGGTGACGATTCTGTCGATCTTGTCGGAGGTGGAGAGCTTTCCGGCGGACTTTTTCCTGTAGCAGGCTTTGATCACCGAGGCGATGTAGACATAGCGCTCGTTGGTGATGACGGATTCGGCGTCGTCGTCCATTTCCCGTTCGGCAGCCTTGATGTCCTCCTCGATGTGGGCCAGGGTCTCTGGGGCGATGTTCAGCTGGCTGAGGACCTTGTCGTCCCGCTCGAAGATCTTCACGGCGTACCAGCGCTGCTGTTCCTCCGGCAGGTCATGGACCGCCGCCTCCTCGATATGAGCCAGGGCGTGCTCCACGCAGCCGGAGAAGGTGTGCATGGGGACGGTCTTTCCGTTCTGCGCGGCGTCAATGGCGGCTTCCGCCGCCTCCATCACGCCGATCCCCTTCAGCGCCGAGATCTCGACGACCCTGCAGCCCAGCTGGCGGGACAGCTCGGCGGTGTCGATTTTGTCGCCGTTCTTCTTCACCACGTCCATCATGTTGATGGCAACGACCACCGGGATGCCCAGCTCGGTCAGTTGGGTGGTGAGATAGAGGTTGCGCTCCAGGTTGGTGCCGTCGATGATGTTCAATATGGCGTCGGGGCGTTCGCCCACCAGATAGTTCCGGGCGACCACCTCCTCCAGGGTGTAGGGCGACAGGGAATAGATGCCCGGCAGGTCGGTGATGACCACACCGCTGTGCTTCTTGAGCTTGCCTTCCTTTTTCTCCACGGTGACGCCCGGCCAGTTGCCCACAAACTGGTTGGAGCCGGTCAGGGCGTTAAACAGGGTCGTTTTGCCGCTGTTCGGATTGCCCGCAAGGGCGATTCTCAGATCCATGACATATCCTCTCTTTCAA
>CALZCW010000101.1 GCA_945635805.1 uncultured Clostridia bacterium | reverse complement strand
AGCCGGGGTCGTTTAGCTGATGACTTGCGCTCCCAGCTGAGCTATACCCCCATATGACCGATCCCATTGAAGAACATCTTTGAAATCGGGACTTTGTAAGTTGAAAACGCTGTAATTATCAATATACTCAATCAAATCAATAACTTTTCAAGGGAATTGTCATTATAAAAGATTTGATTGAAGCTGCTCACCGAACAAGGGCTGCTAACTAGGTGATTTGCTCTCCCAGCTGAGCTATACCCCCATATATGAAATTCTTGAAATTGGCTTGCCAATTTTAAGAACTTTTTTATAATATATTGAATGCGGATATCGGAAAAAGTGGTGGAAATGAGTACGATTCCGGCGAGGAATTAACTTTGTTAATTCAAGCCGACATCGCACGGAGTGCGATGGAGGCCGCCGAAAATTTTTGTGAAGCCGGGGTCGTTTAGCTGATGACTTGCGCTCCCAGCTGAGCTATACCCCCATATTTTGCGTTAATTCCTTAGCGCAGAAATATTATAACAGATGGATACGCAAAATGCAACACTTTTTTTGAAAAAAACTAAAATAATGTTTTGACTGTTCTTCTGGTCAATGCTTTCGATGTTTGGCCAAGAACTTCAAATTCCAGACTTTCTGCTTCATAAAATAACGCGCCAGGCATCGATCAGGCGCTCCAGCGACCAGGCGGCATTGGCTGGGCTGGAGGAGGGAAGCAAAACCGCCTGCCTGCCCAGGACCGGCTCGTTATAGCGCCGGTAGTATTTCAGCGAGGCCGCGCCGTTGCAGTAAATGCGCTCGATGGGCGCGCCCTCCAGAATTATGCGCAGATCGTTGGGCACAACGTCGCGGATGCTGCTGTCGGAGGATCCCTCAATGGAGCAGCTTCCGATGGAATCCCAGAGGGCGAAATGATTGTCGAGGATCAGCGCGGTCTTTTCTTCTATCGTTTGCGGGACGGCGTACCCGGTCAGCGCCGCCATGATCTTCCAGAAGCGGTTCTGCGGATGGCCGTAAAAGAACCGGGATTCCCTGGACTTGACGGACGGGAAGGAGCCGAGGATCAAAACCTTCGACTGGGCGTTGAATAACGGCGGAAAAGGATGTACTTGCAGCATACTCAAACCTTCTTTCCACCCAGCATTTTACCCCGACCGCGGCTTTCTGTCAATGCTTCTGCGAAAAACGCGCCGGATCCAGCGGAAATCGTAGGGCGAAAGAGCCTGGAAAAGCAGATAGAGAGCAGAGAGGAGCAGGAGAAAAACGGCGCTTTTCAGGACGGCGTGGGAGGCAAGTGCAGAAGTCGGCAGCAACGCAAGCAGGGCGCACACCGGCGGCAGGAGAAGATCCCGAACTCCCGGGCGGCAATCGCTGGATCGCAGAAGCCGCCGCAGACTCAGAAACAGGTTGACTGCATGGGTCACCACAAAGCTGAACAGATAACCGCCGATACCCCAGCGCGGCAGGAGAACGAAGAGAAAGATCACGTCCAGCAGGGAAGTCAGGGTGTTGATACGGACACAGCTCACCTGTTCCGCCAGACCCTTGAGCATCCCGTCGGTGATGGCGTCGAGATAGAGCATGATCACCACGGGAGCAAAGCAGCGCAGGAAATAGCCAGCTTCCTCGCTGCCGTAGAAGGTCCGACCCAGGGGATAGGCATTGAGAAAGAGAAGCCCTGCCACGGCACTGGCGAATACCATGGTCAGCCGCAGACATTTTTCCGAAAGGTCCGCGATACGCAGCCGTCTGCCCATGGCGCGGCTTCGGGAAAGCTCCGGTACCAGCAGGTCGGAGACGGAGTAGAGGATCGCGGCGGGAAACATCATGATGGGGAAAACCATGGCGTGGATGGTGCCGTAGCTTGCCATGGCGGCCTCTGAGGAGCCGGAGAACCGGGCCAGCCCAAAGGGGATCAGAAGCTGCTCCGCGGAATTCAGCCCGGCCCGCAAAAGGTCATTGAGGGCGATGGGAACGCAAAGGCGAAGCAGCCGCCGATCCATGTCGGACCGGCTGCCTTTGGCCGGGGTGTGCCACATATCCCTGCGGTACATGAAATACAGCAGGAAAAAATCAAATACCGTACCCAGACTGCTGCCCAGAGTGATGGCGAGGCAGGCACGCGACAGGTCATTGCCGGCCCAGGTCAGGAGAAGGACCGCCGTGAGCAGGACGGACAGGAGCCGCTCGGCGATTTCGGTGGCAACCAGACGGCGGATGCGGGAACAGGCGGTGAAATAACCCGTCATAATGCCGCAGAGACAGGAAAAGGGGAGGGTGAGACCCATGACCCGGAGAGAGGCGGCTGCGCGGATGTCCTGCAGGAGAATATCAGCAATGGGATCTGCCGTAAAAAAGAGAATGACGCCGGTCAAAGAGCTGATCAGAAGTCCGCCCCGCAGACAGGTGGAGACGGCCAGCCGTACGCCGCCGAGACGCCGGTGCCCGAATTCCTCCGCCGCCAGGCACATGGAGGCAATACGAATACCGCCGGTGCCTGCCAGAATGGCAAAAACGCCGACGGTGGAGATGAGCTGCAGCAGACCCAGTCCGGCGGCACCGATGCGTTCTGTCAGAAAGACGTTAAAGCCGATGGAGATCAGCCGAAGCAGGAGGTTGGAGGCGGTCAGCAGCAGTGCCCCGCCTAAAATCGAACTTTTTTGCGTCAAAGGATCACCCCTTGACACTATATGAAAACGCAGCCGCAGGAATGACTGCGGCTGCGAAACACAGATGCGGCGAAGGCGGCGCTACGGGAGAAAGGGACGGCTGCAGGGCTTGCCGTCCAGACTGACGGAGATCAGGCTGTCGCCCTTGTAGCAGAGCTTGAGGGAGAAAAAAGGGGCCTGCGACTCCATCAGACGCAGAAAAATCCGGTCGCCCTCCCACTGGGGAAGCTTGGAAAATTCCTCCTTAGGTACCCACTCCAGAACGCCCTCGTCGCAGTCGCGCAGGACGCCGTCAAAGGCCGTGGCGTGGAAAAGGTGCATATATTCACCCTCCCAGCGGTCGGAGACGAAGGTGACAATGCCGCAGTAGCGCCAGTCGTTCAGAACCAGCCCGGTCTCCTCCCGGACCTCCCGGAGGAGGCAGTCCTCGGGGCTTTCGTTTTCCTCAAATTTCCCGCCGATGCCGATCCACTTGTCGCGGTTGAGGTCGTTTTCCTTTTTTACGCGGTGCAGCAGCAGGTAGCAGCCGTCCCGCTCGATATAGCAAAGGGTCGTGTTTTTCATGTCGCAAGCTCCTTGAAGATCAGCTCGTCATAGCCTGTCTCCGCGTCGTATTCCCTGGCGATCTCCCAGCCGTCCAGGACGCCGATGACCAGCTCACAGGTGGTATTGATAATGCAGCCCTCCACCAGATGGCCGCCGACGGTGGAAAGGTCCTCTCTGGACAAGGCAATATGGAGATGGCAGCGGATTGCGCTGACCGTGCCGTTAAGGGAGACGATCTCGCAGGGGGCATCGATCTGCCGCAGGGTCACGCCGCTTGCGTCACGGACCATGCCCTTACTGATACAGCCGACGGCGGAGAGAACGACACCGGCGCCGATATGCTGGTCCTTTGCAAGGGTTTGTATACTTTTCAGCAGATCGTCGCCCCGGTGCAGGCGCTTGCAGATGGTTTTCATAGCACTGCCTCCAAAAAAACGGGACCGCGATGCAGTCCCGTAGTAATCAATTCTTCGGATGGACGATGACGTTGACTGCGTGGTGCAGATTCTCTACCGTGCAGTGCTCGGCACCTTCTGCCCATTCACCGTCCAGGGTCCAGTCCATATCCGCCGGGGCGTCGATCTCCACCCGCTCCGCGGAGGACAGGGTCAGCATGGGCGTGTCGTAATCCTGGGTCGTCAGGGCGCGGATGCAGTCACTCAGCTCCAGCGGCGTGCGGGGCTTGCGGATCAGCAGAATCTCAAACAGGCCGTCGCTCATATCCACGATGCCGGGATCCAGCGTCAAAAGACCGGCCACGGAGGTGGAATTGCTGATAGCGCCAAAAATATAATCGTCCTCAAAGACCGTGCCGTCGGCCGTTGTCACACGCAGATGCTTGCTGCGGATGGCGGCGACCTCCTTGATACCGCTGAGGATATAGGCAAAATGGCCCAAGGTGTTTTTCAGGCTTTGAGAAGTGGCGTAGGAGGCGCGGGTAAAGGCACCGAAAGAGGCAATGTAGGAAAAAAAGCGGTCATTGAAGCGGCCAATGTCCAACGGACGGGGTACGCCCATGACCACGTCTCTGGCGGCCTGCAGCAGGTCCTTAGACAGGTGCAGGCTGTTGGCAAAATCGTTGGTGCTGCCGGCGGGAATGTAGCCGACAGGGGTGTGACTGCCGGCCCCGT
>CALZCW010000100.1 GCA_945635805.1 uncultured Clostridia bacterium | reverse complement strand
ATTGAAATCCGTGCGCGGAGCGCACACATCAGTTTTTAGCCCTTAGCCATTAGTTCTTAGCTATAAGGCTGCCTCCGGCAGCCTACGGGCGGACAGGTTCGTCCGCCCTACGATATTACACCATCTTTTTCAGCTCATACAGGGCGTTCATGGCCTCGATGGGGGTCATGGTCTCCACGGACAGGCTCTCCAGCTTCTTCCGCAGGGCGTCATTTTCCATGGCGGTCAGGGAGATCTGGTCGTCGGCGGCCACGGTAACGGTCCGCACCGGCGCGCCGTCCTCCAGAGCTTTCAGCAGCTCCCGGGCGCGGGAGATCACCTTCGGCGGCAGACCGGCCAGCTTGGCCACCTCCACGCCGTAGGAATCGTCCGCCGCGCCGGGGACGATCTTGCGCAGGAACACGATGTCTCCGCCGCGTTTTTTCACGGCGATATTATAGTTGTGTACGCCCTCCAGCTCCTGTTCCAGCTCCGTCAGCTCGTGGTAGTGGGTGGCAAAGAGGGTCTTGGCCCCCAATTTTTTGGGGTCGGCGGCGTATTCCAGCACGGCGCGGGCGATGGCCATGCCGTCAAAGGTGGAGGTGCCGCGTCCGATCTCGTCCAGAATCAGCAAACTCCGGGCCGTGGCATGGGTCAGAATCTCCGCCACCTCGGTCATCTCCACCATAAAGGTGGACTTGCCCATGGAGAGGTCGTCGGAGGCGCCGATGCGGGTGAAAATGCGGTCCACGATGCCGATGCGGGCGGACTTGGCGGGAACGAAAGAGCCGATCTGGGCCATGAGGACGATGAGGGCCACCTGCCGCATATAGGTGGACTTGCCCGCCATATTGGGGCCGGTGATGATGGCGGTGCGGTTGGTTTCCCCGTCCAAAACCGTGTCGTTGGGGACGAACAGGCTGCCCTTGAGCACCTGCTCCACCACGGGATGACGGCCGTCGCGGATGTCGATCCGGCCGGAAAGGTCCACCTCCGGCCTGCAATAGCTGTTCTTCACCGCGATCTCGGCGAAATCCGCCACCACGTCCAGACAGGCGACGGACCGGGCGGTGCGCTGGATGCGTTCGGCCTGGGCGGCCAGATGCTCCCGGATGGAGGTGAACTGCTCGTATTCCAGGGCGGTGATCCGGTCGCGGGCGGTGAGGATGGTATTTTCCAGCTCCTTCAGCTCCGGGGTGATGTAGCGCTCCCCGTTGGCCAGGGTCTGCTTGCGGATGTAGGTGTCGGGAACCAGATCCACCTGGCCCTTGGCTACCTCGATGTAGTAGCCGAAGACCCGGTTGTAGCCCACCCGGAGGTTTTTGATGCCGGTCTTTTCCTTTTCCTCGGCTTCAATGGCGGCCAGGGTCCCCTTGCCGCCGGAGACGATATCCCGCAGACGGTCCAGCTCCTCGCAGTAGCCGTCGCGGAGGATGCCGCCCTCGCGGACGGTGAAGGGAGGCTCGTCCACGATGGCAGCGCTGATCAGGTCATAGATGTCCCGCAGGTCGTCGATCTCGTCCTGCAGGGTGAGGAACAGGGGCGCCTGCAGCCCGGAGAAGGCGGCCTTGAGCGCCTGCAGCGGCTCGCAGCCGTTGCGCAGCGCCACCAGGTCCCGTCCGTTGGCCGCGCCGGTGACGATCCGGGCCGTGACGCGCTCCAGGTCGGACACGCGGCCCAGAAGCTCCCGCAGCTCGTCCCGCTCCACCGTCAGGCCCGTCAGCTCCTCCACGGCGCCCTGGCGCATGGCGATCTTTTTCGGGCTGAGGAGGGGCTTTTCCAGCCAGGAGCGGAGCATCCGGCTGCCCATGGAGGTTCTGGTCTTGTCCAGCACCCACAGCAGGCTGCCGCGTTTTTCGCCGCTGCGGAGGGTCTCCGTCAGCTCCAAATTGCGGCGGGCGTTGAGATCCAGCTCCAAAAACCGCCCGGTGACGTAAAATTCCAGATTTCTTACATGGGTCAGGCTGACCTTTTGCAGCTCCCGCAGGGTCCACAGAAGGGCGCCGGCGCTGCGCCAGACGACGCTGTAGGCGGAAAGGCCCAGGGCCTGTACCGACGCGCCGAACTGGCGCTCCACCAACTGAGCCGTCTCCTCCTCGGAGAACAGCTCCTCCGCGCCCAGATCGGCGCAGCAGCTCAACTGCTCCTGCAAGGCCGTGGTGAGGGTGTCGCAGCGGGAGGCCTCGCCGCCGCGCAGGACCTCCGAGGGCATGAAGCGCCCCAGCTCGGAGATCACGCGGTCCACGGCCTGGTCGCCCTCGGCCACGGTGGCGTAAAAGGTGCCGGTGGAAATATCGCAGAAGGACAGGCCGAAGCGCCCGCCCTCGCCGAACACGCAGGCGAAATAGTTGTTGCGGCTCTCGTCGAGCATGGAGCTTTCCACCACGGTGCCGGGCGTGACAATGCGGGTGATGTCCCGCTTGACCAGGCCCTTTGCCAGCGCCGGGTCCTCCAACTGCTCGCAGATGGCCACCTTGTAGCCCTTCTGCACCAGACGGGCGATGTAGCTTTCGGCGCTGTGGTAGGGCACGCCGCACATGGGGGTCTGATCCTCCTTTTCCTTGCCCCGGTCGCGGGTGGTCAGGGTCAGATCCAGCTCCTTGGAGGCAAGACAGGCGTCCCGGTCGAACATCTCGTAAAAATCTCCCAGCCGGAAGAAAAGGATGCAGTCCGGGTGCTGCTCTTTGATATCCATATACTGCCGCATCATGGGCGTCAGCTCCGCCATAAGGTCGCCTCCGTTCTCTCTTGCGGGGAAAAGCCCGCTTATTCATACTATTTTACTCCATCGGCCGGATTTTTGCAAGTGCTTCGGCGCAATTCTCCCGGCGGTCTCCGGAGGGGACCGTCAACTTGTCCCGGGGGTGAATTTTTTCTTTGCAAGAAAGAAAATATGTGTTATAATAAATTGAAAATCTATCCCCATGGAGAACGCCTATGCACATCGAGAAGGACCGCCCCGCCGTCTGCGGGCACACCCATCCCCACGTCCACGCCAACAAAAAAGCCGTCGCCAACCGTCTTGCCCGGGCCATCGGCCATCTGGAAAAGGTCAAGCGCATGGTGGAAAACGACGAGGACTGCGCCGAGGTGCTGGTGCAGCTTGCCGCCGTCCGTGCCGCCATTGAGAACACCGGAAAGGTCATTTTGCAGGAGCATCTGCAGCACTGCATCGTCGAGGCGGTGGAGGACGGCGACGAGGCCGCCATTCTGGATCTGTGTGACGCCATCGACAAATTCATGAAATAAGGGCACTGCTATGACCGATCTGAACCATATCCGAAATTTTTCCATCGTCGCCCACATTGACCACGGCAAATCCACCCTGGCAGACCGCCTGCTGGAGGAATGCAACACCGTCGACAAGCGGGAGATGTCCGACCAGATTCTCGACTCCATGGACCTGGAGCGGGAGCGCGGCATCACCATCAAGGCCCGCGCCGTCAAGCTGGATTACACCGCCGACAACGGCGAGCGCTACGTCCTCAACCTCATCGACACGCCGGGCCATGTGGACTTCAACTATGAGGTGTCCCGCTCCCTGGCCGCCTGTGAGGGCGCGGTGCTGGTGGTGGACGCCTCCCAGGGCATCGAGGCCCAGACCCTCGCCAACACCTATCTGGCGGTGGACGCGGGGCTGGAGGTGGTGCCGGTCATCAACAAGATCGACCTGCCCGCCGCAAGACCCGAGGAGGTCAAGCACGAGATCGAGGACGTCATCGGCATCCCGGCCCTGGACGCCCCGGAGATCTCCGCAAAAAACGGCATCAACATCCACAGCGTTCTGGAGGCGGTGGTGAGCGGCATTCCCGCCCCCGAGGGCGACAGAGACGCGCCGTTGCAGGCGCTGATCTTTGACAGCCAGTACGATTCCTATCGGGGCGTCATTGTCTACCTGCGGGTGAAAAACGGCGTGCTGCGTCCGGGCATGGACGTGCGCATGATGGCCACGGGCGCTGTGTATAAGGTCGTGGAGGTGGGCACCCTGTCGCCTCTGGGCATGGACCCGGCAGACGCTCTGGGGGCCGGCGAGGTCGGCTACCTGACCGCCTCCATCAAGACCGTGGCTGACACCCGGGTGGGCGACACCATCACCGGCGCGGAAAACCCCTGCGCCGAGCCGCTGCCCGGCTACAAGGCGGTGCAGCCCATGGTCTATTCCGGCGTCTATCCCGCCGACGGCAGCAAGTACGGCGACCTGCGGGACGCGCTGGAAAAGCTCAAGCTCAACGACGCCTCCATGTCCTACACCCAGGAAAATTCCATCGCCCTGGGCTTCGGCTTCCGCTGCGGCTTTTTGGGCCTGCTGCACATGGAGATCATCATGGAGCGGCTGGAGCGGGAGTACAATCTGGACC
>CALZCW010000099.1 GCA_945635805.1 uncultured Clostridia bacterium | reverse complement strand
CGTGTCCAGGTTGCCCGTAGGCTCGTCGGCAATGATCATAGTGGGGTTATTGATAAGGGCGCGGGCAATGGCGACACGCTGCTGCTCGCCGCCGGAAAGCTCATTGGGAAAACGACGGCCCTTGTTCTCCAGGCCGACAAGCTCCAGTACATAGGGCACGCGCTTTTTGATCTCCTTGTTGGAAGCGCCGATCACACGCATGGCAAAAGCCACGTTTTCATAGACCGTCTTTTTTTCAATGAGGCGGAAATCCTGGAATATGACGCCAAGGGTGCGGCGCATATAGGGCACCGAGGAGCGCTTGATGGATTCCAGCTTGTAGCCATTGACCAGAATGGAGCCGGAGGTGGGCTTCAGCTCCGCCGTCAGCAGCTTGATGATGGTCGACTTGCCGGAACCGGACGCGCCGACCAGAAACACGAACTCGCCGTCATCAATGTGCATATCAATGCCGTTGAGGGCGTGGGTGCCGGTTTCGTAGGTTTTTGTCACGTTGATTAAATCAATCATAGTTTCACCAAGTTTCTTACATCATTCGGTTCTCTCGTGAAGCGAGATACTTCTTGACCATAAGCGCGACCTTGAAGATGATGGCATCGTCAAATTCGCGCAGGTCGAGGCCTGTCAGCTTCTTGATCTTTTCCAGACGGTAGACCAGCGTATTGCGATGTACGAACAGCTTGCGGGAAGTCTCGGAAACATTGAGGCTGTTCTCAAAGAACATATTGATGGTGAACAGGGTCTCCTGGTCCAGAGAGTCGATGGAGTTTTTCTTAAATACCTCAGAGAGGAAGATCTCGCAGAGGGTGGTGGGCAGTTGGTAGATCAAACGGCCAATGCCCAGATTTTTATAGTTGATGATGGTCTTTTCCGTGTCGAAGACCTTGCCGACCTCAATGGCCACCTGGGCCTCCTTGTAGGAATCGGCCAGCTCCCGCAGATGCTCGGAAACGGTGCCAATGCCGATGGTCGTGCGGGCAAAAAGCTCGGTCTTCAGACGATCCTCGATGGTTTTTGCGATCTGCATCAGTTCCTCGTTGGTGATATCCGGACTTACCTGGCGGACCACGGCGATGTCCGTTTCATTGACGCTGATGACAAAATCCTGCTGCTGGTCGTCAAACATGGACTGCAGCAGCTCCACCACCGCCACATCGGCACGGCCCTTCTGGCGAACCAGGAACACAGCACGGGGCAGCTCCGTCTGGAACTGCAGCTCCTTGGCACGGATATAAATATCCCCCGGCAGGATGTTGTCGGTGATGATGTTCTTGACAAAGGTCCCTTTGTCGTGTTTTTCCTCATAGTGGGTCTTGGTAACGTTCAGCGTTACCTGGGACATCCGGCAAAAGGCAACGGCCTCTTCATCGCTGCCTTCGACGAAAACGGCGAAGCCATAGGTCGGATTCCAGCCTTTCAGGGGCAGAAACACACGGTTGTCCACGCACACGGGTTCCTCCCGCAGCGCAGTGATAGCGTTGGTCGTCTCCGGGAGCGTTACCCCCATCAGCGCGGTGTTGGAGCAAGAAATGACGGTGCCCCCCGCGTCGATCACGCCGATAGTTGCCTTGGATGCTTCTGCGAGCTGCTCGATCACGCTCTGAAAAATACGACTTGACATAAGCCGGCCTCCTTCGTCTTTCGGAAAAATGCCCACATTCGGCAAAATTCTAATTGCTATCATACAGCATTTTTCTACAGATTGCAAGAGGTTTTAGACATTTTATTTCAATTACATGCCGAGTTTTTATGAAATTTTTACAATTTTTCGTCATTATGGACAAAGTGCCGCTCTTTATTTGAGCAAAACGTTCTATTTTTCATTGAAAAATTTTTCGTCAAAATCCACAGACTCTAATTGTGCAATTTCCTCTTTTGAAAGTTCACGCGTCATTCCGACCGGCAGGTCTCCCAATTCCAAGCTGCCCTCGGAGATCCGCCGCAGATAGGAGACCGGTTTGTCCCGGCCGGCAAGCATCCGGCGGACCTGGTGATACTTCCCTTCCCGGACCCGTACAAGGCTTTTTCCCTCGCCCAGCGGCTCCAAAACCGCCGGAAGGCATTTGGTGCCGTCTTTCAGAACACATCCTTCGGCAAAAGCGTCAATGTCCTCCTGGGTCGCCGTTCCTGCGTGTTCGGCGTAGTAGGTTTTTTCGATGCCCCGTTTGGGTGAAAGCAGGCGGTGGGCCAGATCACCGTCATTGGTGAACAGCAGCAGCCCCTCTGTCTCCTTATCCAGTCTGCCAATGGGCATGAGCCGCCGATAGCGCTCCGGCAGGTACTCCATCACGGTCTGGTGCATTGTATCCGACGCCGCCGTAACGCATCCGGCGGGCTTGTGCAGCATGACGACCACAGTCCTGTCTCCCCTGCCGATTATTTCGCCGTCCAGGGTCACTACCGCCGTTGTCTCGTCGATCTTCTGATCCGGCACCCGGACGGTCTCGCCGTTGACCGTGACCCGCCCGGAGCGGATGACCTCTTTGATTTTTCTGCGGGATTCCACCCCCGCTTCCGAGAGAAAACGGTCCAGTCGCTCCATGGCGATGCTCCTTCCGGCATATTTTCCCCCGGGCGGACATACAGTTTACCACCTACAATTACTAATTCGGGGGGATCCTATGTTTGTTCTGACTGCCAAATTATCGAAATCCAAGCTCCTTGCGGCGGGGCTCATCCTGCTGGCCGCCATCCTGATCATCGTGCTCCTTGCCACCTCCGGCGGCAGTATCGTCCCGGACGGCGCACCCGTCGGTGAGACCAACGACGACCGCATCGCTTATCTGGCCACCTTCGGCTGGAGCGTCAACGGCGAGCCGACGGAGATCCAAAAGGTCAAGATTCCCGACACCGCCGACAATGAGGTCTTCGCCCGCTACAACGATCTGCAGAAAAGCCAGGGCTTCGATCTGACCGCCTACGCGGGAAAAGAGGCCATGCGCTACGTCTATGAGATCCTGAATTATCCCGACGCGACCCAGCCGGTCTACGCCAGTATTCTGGTCTACGAGGGGCGCATCATCGGCGGCGATGTGACCAACACAGCGCCTGACGGCATCATCCACGGCTTCCAGAAGCCCGGCGAGACCATGCCCACGGAGGATACGTCCTCCGCCACGGAGCCGACCGAGCTTCCGGCGGAAACCGGCGAATCCGTGGCTCCGTCGCAGGAAACACCTGCAGAATGATGCCTTGATTATATCATAAAAGAAAATGCAAAAAAAGACTTGCATTTTGATTACAAACCGGTTATAATTAATTACAATTGAATATCGGTCTTCAGGGCAGGGTGAAATTCCCGACCGGCGGTAAAGTCCGCGAGCGCTTTTGCGCAGGAATCGGTGCAATTCCGATACCGACAGTAAAGTCTGGATGGAAGAAGACGTACTATTGAATTATTGAATTCTTGTCTAATTTTTATGCCCGGAGGATCTACCTTCGGGCATTTTTTACGTTGGAGGCATTACAAATGAAGCACGAACAAACCAAAAAGCTGACTGTCCTCGCAATGCTGTGCGCCGTGGCCTTTGTCGTCGTAGCGCTGGTGCGAATCCCCGCCGTTCTCTTTCTCAACTATGAACCGAAGGATGTGATCATCGCTTTCGGCGGCTTCCTCTACGGTCCGTCCGCCGCGCTGATCATCTCTCTGGTTGTCTCGTTCCTTGAGTTCCTGACCATCAGCTCGACGGGCTGGATCGGCATGGTGATGAACTTTTTAAGCTCCGCCGCCTTTGCCGGCACCGCCGCCCTTGTTTACAAAAAAAAGCACACCCTGTCCGGCGCAGTTTTTGGTCTGCTCCTCGGCTCCCTGGCCATGACAGTGGTGATGCTCATTTGGAATTATGCGCTGACGCCTCTCTACATGGGAACTTCCCGTGCCGACGTCGCGGCAATGCTCGTTCCTGTGTTCCTGCCCTTTAACCTGCTGAAAAGCGGCCTCAACAGTGCCATTACGATTCTGCTCTACCGCCCGCTGGTGCAGGGTCTGCGCCGCGTCGGCCTGTTCCCCCGGAGCAGCCTCGGCACCAAGCCCGCGCGCAAGGGAAAAGTATGGGTCTGGATCGCCGCTGTGGTGATCCTCGCGGTCTGCGTTCTGCTTCTCCTGCACTACAACAATATCTTGTAACGCCGGCCTTCGCAATAGTCCGGCAGATAGTTCAACGGCTGCGAAATCGGATTTCGCAGCCGTTGTTCTTTATTATTTCATAGCCTCCATGCGCTTTGTCAGCTCGGAGACGGTCGTCTCATAACCCTTCTCCATGAAGTCATAGTGTGCTCGTTCCGGATGCTCCGCGCCGAGAAGCCCCGCCACATAGCGGAGCATGGCAGGATTTTTTACCAGCATGGGGCCAGTCAGG
>CALZCW010000098.1 GCA_945635805.1 uncultured Clostridia bacterium | reverse complement strand
CCACGCACGCGCTCCACATCCGCGCCATCCAGGTAGAGGGACTGCTCGGCTGCCGTGGTGATGGAACGGACCGTCACCCGCAGCGGGTCGCGCATATAGAGTTTGGGGGCCTTGCGGGCCAAAAGGTAGCGGCGGTTGCCATCCAGCCGTGCCATCTCATGGACCAGCGGGATGCCCTTGGACTCGGCGGTGATCATATAATCATACGCCGGAGCCAGCTTCAGCAGTTCCTTTGCCGCCGCCGTGGTCAGTTCAGGGTCGCCAAAGATGACGAAGGCTCCGATATACAGGTCATCCGTCACGCGGCACAGGGGCAGGTCACGATTCAGTCCGGCAATGTTCATGGTGTAGTGCATAGCAAAATCCTCCTTGTGGATAGTATTGACCGATTCAACCAAAAAACAGGAACGCGCTGCAGAAAACTGTAGCGCGTTCCGATATGTCAGTAGACAACGACAGTGGTACCGATGGGGAGATCCTGCATGTAAGCAGCATCTTCAGGGTTCATGCGGATGCAGCCGTGGGACTTGGGATAGCCAAGTTCGGCATCATAGGTGCCGCCGCTGTATTTATATAAGATGGAATGGAATGCCATGTCACCGTTAAAAAGGGTGACAGTGGTGACGTAATAGTTGTCAAAATTCCAGCCGCCGTCGTGGGCATAAATGGCGAAAACACCCGACGGCGTGGGGCAGTTGTTGGCACCGGAGGAGCACGGGAAAGTCTTGATGACCTCCCAGTCGCCCTGCGTGCCGGTGAAGACGATGACCTTCTGGGTATAGCGGCTGATCCAGACCAGGTAGCCGGTCTTGCTGCTGTAGCCCTTCAGGTCCACGAAGCCCTCCTTGGTGGCCTTGGAGTAGTCGTAGCTGCCGTCAGTGGCTCCGGGAGGATCGTCGGGGATGTAGCAGTCCCAGCGGGGCACCCAGCCCTTGGTGCCGTCGGCGCAGGAGGCGTAGAACCAGGTACCGGCGGGATGGAACTCGTTATAGATGATGGTGCCGGCGGGCAGGTCGCGGATCTTGGTGCCGCCCTGGGTGGTATACATGGCGGTGTCCTTTTCCACCGGGCAGGGAATGACCTGCGTCTTGACCGTGCTCAGAGCGTTGTCGTGGTCCTTCTGATACTCCCGGAACCATGCGTCGTCCAGCTCATCATAGGCCAGGGTGATGCTGTAATCGCCGCCGTTGATGACAATAAGCTTGGCTCTGCCCTTTCCGTCGAGCGTGACGTATTTGCCGTCGACGGAAATTTTGTCGGCGCTGCCGCTAAGGGTCAGATGGGTGGAAAGACCGCAGGAGGCAGTCCCCAGATCGCCATTGACGGTGAGAGTACCGGCGCGGACGGCCACTTCGCCGTAGGTACCGGCAGCGGTGTGGGTGGCGTCAACGCTGATGAGCTTGGCAGCATCGCCGGTGAAGTCCGTGCCGCCGCCCCAGAGCCAGACCTCCTCGATCTGGGCCTGAACGGTGCCGCTCAGCGGCGCACAGACCAGCTTTTTTGTTTTCAGGCCGCTCAAATCGGCCTTGATCTCCTTGCCCGCACGGATGTGCAGCGCTTCAGAGATATTCCAGTCGGACGCAATGATCTGGGCGTCGATGGCCTGGCCCAAAATCAGGGTGCCGTCCAGGGTGAGGGTCTCCGGCAGCTTCTCCGCGCCGCGATAGAGTACCCAGCCGCTGGCAGGGATCTCGTCGGGCTTGTCGGCAATGCAGTCAAAGAGGTTGTAGAGAAGCTGGGCTACCTCGGCACGGGTGATGGAGGACTGGGGACGGAAGGAGCCGTCCTCATAGCCGTTGGCAAGGCCCGTCTCCCGCATGGCGCTCAGAGCGTCGCGGGCGTAGGGAGAGACCTGGCTGCCGTCGGTGAAGTTTTTATAGGAGGTGCGGTCCTCCGATACGATGCCGAAGGCGCGGGAAAGGACCACCACCGCCTGCTCACGGGTGATGGGGTCATTTGGCTCCATGGAGGTGGCGGAAACGCCGCCGAAGATACCCGCCTTGACCGCTGCCGACAGTTCCGTCATGTACCAGGCGTTCTTATCCAGGTCGGTAAAGGCGGACAGGTCCGCCGATTCCTTTGCGCCCAGCAGACGCACCAGAACCGCCGCCATTTCCGCGCGGGTGATGTTGTTGCCCGGATTGAGGTTGTGGTTCTCATCGCCGGCGAAGATGCCGTTTTCCACGGTGAAAATCAGGGCGGGACGGCTCCAGTCATTGGGATACTCGTATTCAATGGGCTTGTCCTCCTCTTCCGGAGGCGTAGGGACGTCGGCAGGGGTTTCCCCAGGGGTCGTCGATTCTGCGGGAGCGGCCGCAATGGGCGCCCGGGCAGCGAAACTCACGCCTGTAAGAAGCTGGGCGCATACCAGAAGGAGAACAAGAGCGGAAAGAAAGCGGTGTTTCATGGCAGTACCTCACTCATATGTAATAGTTCAAAACGGTTCTTCAAAGAAGGCCTTGCACAGGCGGCAGATGGCCTCCTGATCTCTCACGCCCATCAGCTCACGGGCCGAGTGCATGGCAAGGATGGGAACGCCGATGTCGGCAGCGGACATGGCAAGCAGCGCAGAGGCCATGGAGCCGACAGTGCTGCCGCCGGGCAGATCGGCGCGGTTCATAAAGATCTGCAGAGGGATGCCGTGGGCCTCACACAGACCCCGGATCACGGCGCAGGTCTCCGCCTCGGAGGAATAGTGGGGGCTTCGCTTGAGGGCGACGCCGCCGTTGAGCACCGGCGCATGGGCCGCGTCGGCAACCTCCATGTGGTTGGGGTGGGCGGCGTGAGCCACGTCGCAGGACAGGAGCATCCCGCCGGTGCATGCATCCAGAAAAGCGGCGCGGTCCATTCCCAGGGCCAGAGCCAGCTTTTCCAGCACCACGGTCAAGGTGGAGCTGTCGGCGCCCCGGCGGGTATTGCTGCCGATCTCCTCGTTGTCGTAGAGGACCGCCACGTTGATGCCCTTGCCATCGGCTTCCACCAGGCCGCGCAGACACGCGTGGACGGAGGTCAGATTGTCCAGCCGCGGCGAGGACAGCAGATCGCCCTCAAAGCCGACAAGCTTCGGTTCCTCCGCGCAGTAGACGTACAGCTCAAAGGACAGAATATCCTCCGGCCGGACACCCAGACGCTCGGCCAGTTTGCTCTGCAGATAGCCGTTTTTCTCCCAGCCCTCCTGCACCGTCCGGCACAGGGGGAGCATGTCAATATTCGGCTTGGTGGCCACGCCCTTGTTGACCTCCCGGTTCATGTGGATGGCCAGGTTGGGGATGGTCAGCAGCGGCTCGTCCCAATCCACCAGACGGACCTCCGGGCGCATGGCCCCGGCGGTGCGCAGGACGGCGATCCCCGCCAGAGAGAGGGGCCGATCCAGCCAGGTGTTGAGGATGGCGCCGCCGTAGGGCTCCACGCTGAGCTTGCAGCAGCCACCTGCCACCTGCTCCGGCGTGGGCTTGACCCGCAGGCAGGGCCAGTCGGTATGGGCGGCGGCAATGCGGAAACGGTTCTCCCCCTGCCCCACCGTAAAGGCCGTGAGGCAGGTTCCGTTCTGCACGAAGTACCGCCCGCCGCGCTCCAGCACAAAGGGCTCGGACAGCGCCAGAGGGGTAAAGCCGTTGGCTTTCAGATAATCCGCCGCCGCAGCGACGGTATGATAGGGAGAATGTCCGCCGGAGAGCCAGCGGAACAGCTCCGTATTGTAATCAGACATGGTTCTGTTCTCCTGTATAAGAAACATCAACGGGGATAGTATAACATATTTCCGTCGGTCTGGCAACGCAGAAAACAATTATTTTTTCTCTCCGCCGCCGGCAAATTCCCTGCAGAAGGGCCGCAGCGGACATTGCCCGCACTTGGGATTGCGCGCCGTGCACAGGTCCCGCCCGAAAAGGACGATACGGTGGCAGAAATCAGAGCTTTCCTCCGGCGGCAGAACGGCCCGGAGCTGCTGCTCCACCTTTTCCGGCTCCTTGCCCACGGCAAGGCCCAGCCGGTTTGCAATGCGGATGCAGTGGGTATCGCAGACCACGGCGGGCTTGCCGTAGATGTCGCCCAGCAGCAGGTTGGCCGTCTTTCTGCCCACGCCCGGCAGCTTCAAAAGCTCCTCCATGGTGTCAGGCACCCGGCGGCCGTAAACGTCGCGGAGCATCTGGCAGGCCAGCACGATGTCCCGGGCCTTGTGTTTGTAAAAACCGCAGGAATGGACATAGGTCTCCACCTCGGCTACATCCGCCTCGGCAAAGGCATCCAGGGTGGGAAACCGGGCAAAGAGCGCCGGCGTCACCAGATTGACCCGGGCATCGGTGCACTGGGCCGACAGCCGCACGGCGATCATCAGCTCATAGTCCTTTTCATAGTGCAG
>CALZCW010000097.1 GCA_945635805.1 uncultured Clostridia bacterium | reverse complement strand
GTCGCCCATCTGGATCATCCGGCGCACCTCGGCAAAAACGCCGCTGTCTCCGGCCGTGTCATAGGTGCCGCTGTTGGAGGGGGCGGCATTCTGACTTCCGCCGCCCTTGGTCAGGGTGGCGTAGGCCTCGTTGATCTCTTTCATTTTTTCCTGGGCCAGGTCGGCCAGGGGGTTGTTGGCGTAGTTGTCCGGATGGTATTTTCGCGCCAGCTCCCGGTAGGCTTTCTTAACCTCCTCCTCGGAAGCGCCGTGGGGAACGCCGAGTACCTCGTAGGGGTCTTTCATTGGTGTTTTCCTCTCTTCGGGTTACGGAATGTCCCCGCCGCAACGCTGTGAAGCACCGTGGGAAGCCCGTAATAGATGATATTTCTCAATATGCCGCTGTCCGCCGTAACAGGCAGCAGCTCCAACGCGGAAGCTGCCAGACTGATGGAGGCTTCCACGGTCTCCAGGAATTCTTTTTTGTTTTCTTCGCTCAGGCCGTCCTTTTCCAGACTGTAGCGGTAGCGCAGCGGGTTATAGGCGCCGGAGGCATTGTCTTTGGGCAGATCCTCCAGTGCGTCCGTCAGATAAAGGAAACGGCCCACATGATACAGCAGCAGCTCTGCGGTGCGCCGTATCGGTCCCTCGGAAAAATAGAGGGCGCAGGCTCTGAGCAGGCTGGCAAAGGCATCCGCCACGCGGTCGATGCTGGGACAGTGCTCGTCCTCCAGAGCGTTGAGCTTTGATAACTGTTCTCCAAAAACCCGGTCCGCCTCCGGCTGTTTTCCGCAGGCGCGGCGGTAAGGCTTGCGGTAGAGCGCCAGGCAGGCTTTCGCAGCCAGGCTGCGGAAGAATCCGCCGTCACGGGCTGCGTCGCGGAGCTTCCAGCAGCTCAGCAGAACACTCATATCCGCCGCAAAAGCCATAGGCGCGTCGTCAGGCAGACAGTCCTTTTTGCAGAAGGGCCGCGCCGGGCAGGAGCAGCGTTCCGGCTGACCCGGTTCTCCCTTCGACAGGAGAAAATAGAGGAAGGTCATGTCATAGTTGACCAGGAAACGCGCCCGGAAGCCGTAGCGCCGCTTCAGGCTCCTGCACAGGCCGCAGTACGCGGCGCGGTAACGGGCATTTTCCTCCTCGGTGAGCTTATCCTTTCTGGGCAGTACATATCCAAACATATCATTCCACCCATCCGACGACGGTATATTTCGGCGGATGCTTTTTCAGGTGCCGGTCATAGGCAAAGGCAGGGAGCAGTCCCAGGAGAAAGCCTCCCGCACCCATCAGCACCGCCCATGCGCCAAGGCTCCGGGCCAGCAGATAACCGGCAAGAAACAGGGCCAGTGGCAGCAGATAGACCGCCGCAGCAGCCCGCAGCACAGGAGCGCTCTCCGATTCCAGCCATACGATGTCGCCCTTTTGCGCACCCAGGGGGTTGTCCGCCGTCAGGCGCAGGGTCTGCTCCACCGCGCCGCAGCCGGCACATTGGTGGCAGTCGCCGCTGCAGGCGCTTTCCCTCCGCACGACAAGTTCCGCTCTGCCCTCCGGCAAAAGCTCCGTCACAGTCGCTTTCCTGCGCATCAGGGCTCCGTTACCTCAATGACCTGCAGCATATACGGTCCGCCGATAACGCCTGCCAATGAATCTTCCGGCAACATGACATTCAGGGTCACGGACTTGGTCGCCGGATCATAGTCGTTGGTCATATCCGCCGTGATCTTGATGTCGCTCTCACTGAGGCGGTCCAGCTCTGCCGAAGTGCCGCGGACAGTGATGATAACGCTCTGCTCACCAAAATTCAGTGTTTCCACATCGTTGAGGCGCTGGATTGAGGCGCATGGGATGGTCATTCTTTTCGTCATCAGGCCGGTCAGTCTCAGAGTAATAGTGACAGAGGTCTCCGAGGCACGGTTGGTCACACCGGCAGGCAGGTCGGGAACGACAGTCCAGGTCTGGGGCCCGGTGATCTCGGACAAGTCCACCTCACGGATGACCAGCTCGTCCAGATCTTTCAATGCCTCCGCCGTGCCGCTGACGCCGATGGTGGGCGGGTCAATGCTCAGCTTTACATTTTTCGCCGTGGCACCGCCGCCTTCAAGGATATCCACCACCAAATCGATCTGCTTATAACAGGACACAGGAACGGATACGCGCACCGTGGGGGAGGCCAGGGTCACATAGCTGCTGAGCTCCAGGATCTCGCCGTCGGCATCCACCAGGCTGTAGGACATCTCGTCATTTATGGTTTCCGTTGCGCTGGTCAGATCGACGGTGACGATGGCATTGGCAATCTTGTTGACCTCCTCCGCAGGACCGGAAACGGCCACGGTTTCCACGTTCAGAATCGCCTGGTCGCGGACATAGCCGTCCGGGAGCTGGCCGGTGTATTCCACACTGACGGGGATAGCCGGACGCTCATTATATTCGCTGACCTGAACGGTGATTTTGTTGGAAGTAGCGCTCACCAGACTGATGTCGCCGGAGGCCACGGTGGAGGGCGGATCCAGCGTCCAGCTGACCTCATAGGTGCCGGGGCTGTCGATGTTGCTCACGTCGGCAATGGCCTCCAGGGTGGTGTTGTTGAGCTCTTTCAGGTCCGAACGTCTGCCGGAGATCTCAACGTTGACGGTCTGATCCTCGCCGCCGGTCAGCATCAGATTGTCGCTTCTGAGTTCATTGGTGCCGACGATGCGAACGCGGACATCACGGATATATGTGGTGTCATCGGGATTGACGACGGTAACTGCATAGACCCAGAGACCGATGGAAACCACCAGAGCCAGCAGGAAGGCCAGTATCTTATGTCTCTGCATCATCGGACTCATCCTTTCCCTTCTTGGTCTTATTCATCAGCTTTTTCAGCGGGTTGCGGGTCTTTTCGTCGGTCTTGGGCGCCAGCTCGTTGAGCAGGAGCTTTTCCAGCGTCTGCGGCGCCAGGTGCCGCTTGAGCATACCGCCGATGGCCACGGACATCGTCCCGGTCTCCTCCGACACGATAACCACCACCGCGTCCGTTGCCTCACTCATGCCGATGGCGGCGCGGTGACGGGTGCCCAGGTCGCTGCTGATGTTGCGGTTTTGGGTCAGCGGCAGAACACAGCCTGCCGCCGCGATTCTTTCGTTGCGAATAATGACCGCACCGTCATGGAGCGCAGCCTTGGTGAAAAACAGATTGCGCAGCAGCTCCGAGGACACCTCCGCGTCCAGAACGGTGCCGGTCTTCTGATAGTCGATTGTGGAAGCGGAGCGCTCAAAGACAATGAGCACGCCGGTACGCTCCTTGGACATGGTCTCACAGGCGGCCACGGTCTGGGAAATAACCCGATCGATCTCCCGCTGCTGCTCCTTCATGCTCAGGATCTCGCGGAGAGACTTGCTGCCCAGCTTTTCCAGCATACGGCGCAGCTCCGGCTGGAACATGATGACCAGGGCGATGAGGCCGATCTCCAGAACTCTTTCCAGGAGGTAGTTCATCAGATACATATTGAGCAACTGCGTCAGGCCGGACAGCACCAGAATGATAATAACACTCTTTGCAATCCGCACGGCACCCGTATTCTGGATCATCATGATAATGGTATAAATCACAAATGCCACCAACAGGATATCCACGATATCCATGAATTTTATTGTTGGGAGCATGGAGGCAAATTCCTTAAAAAATGAAATAATCGTATCCATGAGCAAAACTCCGCTTATACTTTTTTATTTTTATAATTATAGCCGATTTTATCTGTAATAGCAAGTGGCAATCCTCGCTTTTTCTATGGGCGGAACAGTTTTTTGCAGGCGGAAGCAAATTGCTCCACCTCCCGGTGTGTATTGAATGCGGAAAAGCTCACGCGGATCGTTCCGCTGTCCAGCGTTCCGGCACTTTCGTGGGCATAGGGAGCGCAATGAAGTCCGGCGCGGACGGCAATGTACTGCTGTGCCAGCGTTTCCGCCGCCGTTTCGCAGTCCATGCCGCGCACACGGAAGGAAAGCACGCCGCTCTGTCCGTCGCCGCAAAATACTTCCAGTCCTGCCTGTCCCTGCAGCAGCCGCTGCAGATGGCGCAGGAGAGCCTGCTCATGATCGAAGATCCGCCGGGGCGTCCGCCGCATTACGAAGCGCAGGCCCTCCCGCAGTCCCGCAATCCCGCAGACGTTGTGGGTCCCGGCTTCCAGACGGTCCGGCAGAAAATCCGGCATATCCTGTTCCTTGGAATTGCTGCCCGTTCCTCCGTAAAGAAGGGGTTCCGCACCGCCGCCGCAGAGCAAAATCCCCGTTCCCTGGGGGCCGTAAAGACCCTTGTGACCGGGCATTGCGATAAAACGGGCACCGCTTTCCCGCAGGGACAACGGAAGCACCCCTGCCGATTGAGCAGCGTCGATGATCAGCGGGATTCCCCGGCTGCGGC
>CALZCW010000096.1 GCA_945635805.1 uncultured Clostridia bacterium | reverse complement strand
ACCTTCACCCGCGAGAATTTCCCCCGCATGGACGGCTCCACCTCCATGGTGCCCATGGGTGAGGCCATCGCCAGCGTCCTGCTGGGCGAGAGCCGCGACGAGGTGGCCGATCTGGTCCAGTTCAACCGCACGACCCAGTCCTTCCGCAACCTGATGTGGGGTTACTGCGACATTCTCATCGTCGGTGAGCCCAATGCGGCGGTCTATGACGAGATGGACGAGGCCGGCTTCCAGGCCGACATCGAGACCATCGCCACCGACGGCCTGATCTTCGTGGTCAACGAAAACAACCCGGTGGATAACCTGACCACCGAGCAGGTGCGCGGGATCTACACCGGCCAGATCACCAACTGGAGCCAGGTCGGCGGCAACGACGAGGAGATCATCCCCTTCCAGCGCAACGAGGGCGCAGGCTCCCAGGCGTTGATGAAAAAGCTGGTCATGGGCGACACGGCGCTGATGGACCCGCCGACGGAATACGTCATCGGCGAAATGGCCGGCCTGATGAGCGCCGTGAAGAGCTATGACAACTCCGCCAACGCCATCGGCTACTCCGTCTACTACTACGCCCACGACATGGAAATGGCCCAGGGCCTGAAGATCCTCAGCATTGACGGCGTCAAGCCCACCGCCGAGACCATCCGCAGCGGAGCGTACCCCCACCGCAACGCCTATTACTGCGTTATTCCCGCCGACGCCGCAGCGGACAGCCCCAACCGCATCCTCTACGACTGGCTCATGACCGAAGAGGGCCAGCGCCTGCTCAACGCCGAGGGCTACGTTTCCGTCATGGACTTCGGCGATTGACGGAGCTTTCTCCGCGCAAACCGTGAAAGCTGCCCCGGACGGATACGTTCTCCCGGACAGCGGGGCAAAAAGGCTTTGATAAAAAGGAGGAACATAATGAAACGACTGCTTTGTCTGCTCCTGACGGCAGCGCTGCTTTTGGGTGGCTGCGCCCTCACCGGCACGCCGGAAATCTCGGAAGCGGAAGCTTCCACCCGGCCCGCGGAGGCTACCACCCAATCCGCTGCGGCTCTGGAGCCCCTGAATGAAACCACTGCCGGCGGTATTACCGTAAAGACCGACTATTCCGCCTATACCGCCCGGGTGGCTCCCACGGCAAAATACACCCGCCTGTCAGAGGAGCCTCTGACCAAGCTGCTCCCGTCGGAGGACTACGGCGCAATTTACCCCTACATCGGCAGTGAACTCTATTCCACAGAGTACGACTTCTCCGCCGGCTATCTCTACGGCATGGTGGACGAAAACGGCCGCATCCTGACGGACCCGATCTATACCTCCGCCTGGCTTCTCTCCAGTACCTATGACGGCAGATCATACTATTGTTCTTTCTGGCTGCTGGAACAGGTTGGGGAGGTCTACACAGACGAGTACGGCTACGAGACCGCCGACAGCTTCTACGCTCTGGCCTCCCTTGACGGCTCCTTCGTCACCGACTGCATTTACAGCGGCGTGACGGGCTGCGGCGATGTGGCCCTGGCAACGCGCCGGGTCAACGGGGAGGTCGTTCTGGAGATTTTTAACACCTCCGGAAATCTGATCTTCTCCTCTCTGGAGCATCCCTTGGAACGTCCGCTGTCCCCCTACGCCTACGGCTTTGGCTACAGTGACGGCATTCTCCAACTCTATGCCGAGACGGGTGAGTATGACAGCTATGAGTCGTGGAACGGTGAAACGGAATACTACCCCATCTACGGTTATTATTTCGCCGACCTGGACGGAAATCTCTTAAGCGGACCTTATCAATCTGCCGGTTCCCTCTCCGGCGGCTATTCTGCCGTGGAGCTCAGCAACGGCAACTACACCTATATTGGCAGGGAGCCTTGTTATCTGACCGACACGGAATTCCTCTATGCCGGAGACTTTATCGACGGCTATGTCTGTGTGGACTTTGCCGACGACGGTGAAGGGCCCTACTGCATCGTCGACACCGACGGCGAGATCATCAACGAACTGGAGGGCATGTACACGCCCTACTACTATAGCCGCGCCTACCATATCTATGATTCTGCCGGCAACGAAAACATCTACGATTCCCGGGGCGAGCTGCTGTATTCCACCGCCACCACTGCCGACGGCTGGACGGGGTACAATCAGTTTATTGACACCCTCCTTCTCTATGACAGCAACGGCAACTACCATAGCGGAATGCTGAGAAGCACGGAAACGGGTGCCACCTATGAGATCCCGGACGGGTATCAGCTCAGTTATGGCGTTCTGCCCTTCGTCCTTCTCAACCATTATGACGAAAACTACAACTGCACGGACTATGTGCTTCTGGATATGGATCTCAATGAGGTTTCCTCCGGCAGAGGCAGTCTTTCCCAAGAGGATGACTGCATAACCGGCACCTCCTACTTCATTAACAGCGGCAGTCCTCTGCATCTGTACGACATGGAAATGAACGAGCTGTGCGTTTTTTCGGGAAGCAGCGGCAGGTGTCAATGGATTTACGGCGACCGGATCATGCTAATGGACAGCTTCTCCTGCAGCTATTACGACCTGGACGGAAACCTGCTGTTCCGCTATCTGCTGGACGACGCCATGGGAGATTGACCCGTTGACGTAGTGCGCGTAGCGTCCCCGGCTTTTGTTCGCCATCGTCGAATCTTTGTTTCATTTATTTCTTTACGGGACATAAGCTGTCATATTCCCTTTCATTGGCGAAAAAATGCGAAAAAATATTACGCTCTGTCCTTGCAGGACAGAGCGTTTTAATGTATAATGTCCTTAAATAGGGGAAGATTCACGACTCCATTTGTGTTTTCTGCACAAACACGAAAAGAGGTTTTTTCGATATGGCTACCTTTTATCTGAACGGTGAGGAGATCACCGTCACAAAAAAGCAGTCTCTCCTGCGCTTCTTACGCGACGAATTGCATATCACCTCCGCCAAGGACGGCTGCAGCGAGGGTGCCTGCGGCGCCTGCACGGTGCTGATCAACGGCGAGCCCTGCCGCGCCTGTATTCCCGATACCGACCGTCTGGACGGCAAGCGGGTGTTGACGGTGGAGGGCCTGTCCGATTTTGAAAAGGCGGCGTTCACCTTTGCCTTCGGTGAAGCCGGTGCCGTCCAGTGCGGCTTCTGCATCCCGGGCATGGTCCTGTGCGGCAAGGCCCTGTTGGACAAATGCCCTGACCCCACGGACGAGCAGATCCGCTTTGCCATCCGCAACAACTACTGCCGCTGCACCGGCTATGTGAAGATCATCGCCGCCATCCGTCTGGCCGGCAAGATCCTGCGGGAGGGCAAGATCCCTCTGCCCTCGGCCACCGACTGGAAGCTGGGCTCCCGCGTCCACCGGCTGGACGTGGAGGAGAAGGTTCTGGGCTACGGCAAGTTCCCCGACGATTTCTATGTGGACGGCATGTGCTACGGCTCCGCCGTGCGCAGCAAATATGCCCGCGCCCGGGTCCTGTCCATCGACGCGACGGCGGCCAAGAAGCTGCCCGGTGTCATCGCCGTTTTGACGGCGGAGGACATCCCCGGCGAAAACAAAATCGGCCATTTGAAGCATGACCAATACACTCTCATCCCCATCGGCGGCCTGACCCACTATCTGGGCGACGCCGTGGCTCTGGTGGTGGCGGAGAATCAGACGGTGCTGGAAAAGGCCAAAAAGCTGGTCAAGGTCCAGTACGAGGTCCTGCCGGCGGTTCACAACATTCAGGAGGCCGCCGCTTCCGATGCGCCGCTGGTCTTTGACGAGGAGAAAAACAACGTGCAGGCCTATAAGCACGTCAGCCGCGGCAATGCGGAGGAGGCCATCAAAAACGCCAAATTTGTGCTGACCGAGCACTTTGAGACCCCCTGGACGGAGCACGCCTTCCTGGAGCCGGAGTGCGCCGTGTCCTACATAGACGGCGACGGCGACGTCATGATCATCTCCACCGATCAGTCCGCCCACACCACCCTCCACGAATGTACCCTGCTCCTCGGCACCAAAAAGGTCAAGGTGCAGAACGGTCTGGTGGGCGGCGGCTTCGGCGGCAAGGAGGATATGTCCGTACAGCACCACGCGGCTCTCATCACCTACTGCACCGGCAAGCCCGTCAAGGTCAAGCTGTCCCGCGCCGAGTCGCTGCTGGTCCACCCCAAGCGCCACCATTTTGAAATGGACTTCACCATGGGCTGCGACGAAAACGGCAAGATTTTAGGCGTCAAGGCCAAGTGCGCTTCCGATACCGGTGCCTTCGCCTCCCTGGGCGGGCCTGTTCTGGAGCGCGCCTGCACCCACGCCGCCGGTCCCTACGCCTATGAGAATTTCGAGATCGAGGGCACCGCATACTACACCAACAACCCTCCCGCAGGCGCTTTCCGCGGCTTCGGCGTCACCCAGACCTGCTTTGCCACGGAGACCCTGCTGAACATGATGGC
>CALZCW010000095.1 GCA_945635805.1 uncultured Clostridia bacterium | reverse complement strand
TCGAGACCTATAAGCACTATGAGCCGGAAATGCTCGAAAAGGCGGACATGATCGTTGTCGTTGCGCACAGCGGCATCGGTTCTGACGAAGGTTCCGACTTCATGGAGCGTCTTGTCAACGAGACCAATACCATTGCTTTCGCATTCTCCGGCCATGAGCATGGCAACAAGGTCTATATGGCAAAGAACAGCGATGACAAGGAAATCCCCATCCTGCAGCCGTATACCAAGGCACGCGCCGTCTCTCAGGTCAAGGTTACCTACAATAAGACCGACAAGACCTATGAGCTGAAGGCCGAAAACGTCAATATGGAGAACTACAAAATTGACGAGGATCTCGCAAGTGTTCTGAAGCCGTATGAAGATGCCACTTGGAATGACTATATGCTGGATGTCATCGGCACCTCCAAGGGCGATTACCCGGCAAGCAATCTGGGCACTGCGCCTTCGGCATTTATGGATCTGATCAATACCGTCCAGCTCTGGGGTGCATATGACCGCACCGGCGAAAACACGCCCGACGACAAGACGGACGATACCATGGCACAGCTTTCCATTTCCGCTCCGCTGACCTCCGGTGACAAGGCAAACCTGATTTCTGCCGGCGACATCTATCTGGGCGATATGTTTGGCCTGTACCGTTTTGAAAACTGGTTCTATCAGATTACTATGAGCGGCGAAGAAGTCCATCAGTGGCTGGAATTTGCTGCTACCAAGATCCAGATTGACGGAGAAGGCAACCCCACCGTCAGCAACGACGATCTGACCTATTATGATGTCATCTACGGCGATGGCTTCTACTATGAAATCGACTACACCGCACCCATCGGCGCCCGTGTAAAGAACATCACCTACAAGGAAAAGGCAGTTCAGGCGGACGACGAATTCACGGTTGTTGTCAACAACTACCGTTATAACGGCGGCGGCAACTATGTCAAGTGGCTCAATGAGCATGGCTGCGACTTCGTGGCAAACGATCCCGACCGTATCATCTACTCCACCCAGTTCGATATGATCCAGGGCGAGGACGAAGGTCAGGCCCGTACCCTGCTGACCCGCTATATCGAGGATCAGACCAAGACCAACGGCGGCATCACTCCGAAGATCGACTCCACCTGGAAGCTGGTTAACGGCTCCGAGGATGCAATCGAAATCTTCTTCACCAACGACGTTCACGGCGCATATGAAAACTATGCGTATGCCACTGAAATCATGAAGTACGGCGATCTCATCGTTGACGCCGGCGATAACATTCAGGGTTCTGTTGCAACCACGCTGACCGATGGCCAGTGCATGGTCGACCTGATGAATGCGGTTGGCTATGACCTCGCCGTTCCCGGCAACCACGAATTTGACTACGGCTTTGACCGCTTCCTCGAAATCGTAAAGGGTGAGAACACTCCGTACGTTTCCGCAAATATCTGGGACAAGACCGCAGATAAGGCCGTTCTGGATGGCTATAAGATCTTTGAGGTGGAAGGCAAGAAGGTTGCTTTGGTCGGCATTACCACTCCGGAAACCCTGGTGAAGTCCACGCCTACCTTCTTCCAGAATGAGAAGGGCGAATGGATCTATGACTTCTGCAACGACACCTCCGGCGAAAAGCTGTATAAGGTTGTGCAGGACAATGTTGACGCGGCAAAGGCTGCAGGCGCTGATTACGTCATCGCCGTCGGCCACCTGGGCATTGACGAGCAGTCTGAGCCCTGGACCTCTTCCTCTGTTATTAAGAATACCACCGGCATCGATGCTTTGATCGACGGCCACTCCCACAGCACGTTCTCCAAGACTGAGAAGAACAAGGACGGCAAGGAAGTCGTTGTCGCTCAGACCGGCACCAAGCTGGCAAATGTCGGCAGACTGGTTATTGACAAGGACGGCAAGATCTCTGCGGAACTGATTCCTGTTGTTTCCGGTACTGCACCTTATGATGCAAAGGTCGCGGAGGCTGTGGCTGTTGTCAAGGCTGAGGTCGAAAAGGTCAGCAACACTGTTGTTGCCAAGACCGCGGTCGATCTGACCACGAAGGATCCCGAGACCGGTAAGCGCGCTGTCCGCAACGCTGAGACCAACCTCGGCGACCTCTGCGCCGATGCTTACCGCGACCTGCTCAAGACCGACGTTGCTTTCGTCAACGGCGGCGGCGTTCGCGCTGACATTGCCAAGGGCGACATCACCTATGGCAACATCATCTCCGTCCATCCCTTCGGCAACACCGCCTGCAAGATCGAAGTGACCGGCGAGCAGATCTGGCAGGCCCTTGAGCTGGGCGCTGCTTCCTATCCCGGCGAGTCCGGCGGCTTCCTGCAGGTCTCCGGTATCGAGTACACCATCAACTCCTACATCAAGAGCCCGGTCGTTCTGGATGAAGCTAAGGCCTTTGTCAAGCTCGACGGCGAGCACAGAGTTACCGACGTCAAGATCGGCGGCGAGCCTCTGGATGTTAAGAAGACCTACACCCTCGGCGGCCACAACTATATGCTGCTCTCCGGCGGCGACGGCTACACCATGTTCAAGGGCGCAAAGGTCCTTGCACAGGAAGTGGCTATCGATAACGAAGTCCTCATCAAGTACATCACTGGCACCCTCAAGGGCGAGGTGAAGGCTGACTCCATCTATGCCAACCCCAAGGGCGCGGGCCGCATTAAGGTCGTCACCGCACCCACCTTCACCGATGTCAAGGAAGGCGCTTGGTACTATAAGTTTGTCATGGACATGGCAGCAGCGGGCCTTATCAAGGGCATGACCCCGACCACCTTTGAGCCCGATGGCACTCTGACCCGTGCAGAGACCGCTATGCTGCTCTACCGCATGGCTGGTGAGCCTGAGGTCAAGGAAGCTCCCACCTTCACCGACGTGAAGGCCGACGACTGGTACGCTGTCGCCATTGCCTGGGCCGAGGATGAGAAGATCGTCAACGGCATGACCCCGACCACCTTCGAACCCAACAGCAAGGTTACCCGTGCTCAGCTCGTCACCATGCTCTACCGCATGGTTGGTGAGCCTGAGGTCAAGGAAGCTGCCACCTTCACCGACGTGAAGTCCGGCATGTGGTACTCCAACGCCATCGCTTGGGCGGAGGACGAGAAGATCGTCGACGGCATGACCCCGACCACCTTCGAGCCTGACGGCGATTGCCTCCGCTGCCAGGCGGCAAAGGTCATGTGCATCTTCAGAGCGCTCCCCACGGAATAAGCCGCTCCTGAGGCATAAGAACCTGTTCGCAAACCAATAAGAATTTCTGCGGCGTGGCTTCTTGGAGCCACGCCGCTCCCTTTCTTAACGTCAAGGCCAATCCCGGCAAGTGATTGATGTGTAAGAATCGCTTTTTCCCCTTTACAGAAAGAAGAAATTCGGTTATACTATACAAAGAAATCTTTGTAACGGAGCAAGCACCATGATCGAATTTGAAGAATACAAGGGAAAACTGAACGATCTGAAGCCCAAGCTGGAGGAGCTGCGGGAGGCATTTCTGCCACAAAGCCTCCTGGACGAGCTGGAACGGCTCCACGCCATGGCCGAGTCTCCCGGCTTCTGGGACGACCCCGCCCGGTCTCAAAAGGCCGTGATGCGGACCAAGACGCTGGAGGCCAAGCGGGATAAATTCCAGGCCATGTGTGCCTCCTGGGACGATCTGATGACCATATGCGAGATGGCCCTGGAGGAAAATGACGATTCCATGCTCCCTGAGCTGACCGAGGGCTACAAGCATTTGGAGGCCTCCATGGAGGAGGCGCGGCTGGAGACCCTGCTGACGGGCGAGTACGATGGCAACAACGCCCTGCTTTCCTTCCATGCAGGCGCCGGCGGCACCGAGGCTCAGGATTGGTGCTATATGCTCTACCGTATGTATACCCGTTGGGCCGAGGCCCATGGCTATACCTATAAAATTTTGGACTATCTGGACGGCGACGAGGCCGGCCTGAAATCCGCTGACATTATGATCGAGGGCGAGAACGCCTTCGGCTTCCTCAAGGGGGAGGCCGGCGTCCACCGTCTGGTGCGTATTTCTCCCTTTGACGCTGCCGGACGCCGCCACACCTCCTTCTCCGCCGTGGAGGTCATCCCGGAGATCACCGACGACGTGGAGGTGGAGATCCGTCCGGAGGATATCGAAATGCAGGTCTACCGCTCCTCAGGCGCAGGCGGCCAGCACATCAACAAGACCTCCTCTGCGGTCCGCCTGATCCACAAGCCCACGGGCATCGTGGTCTCCTGTCAGACCCAGCGCGACCAGTTCCAGAACCGCGAGACCTGTATGCGGATGCTGCGCTCCAAGCTCATTGAGATCAAAGAGCGGGAGCATCTGGAAAAGATCTCCGACATCAAGGGCGTTCAGCAGAAGATCGAATGGGGCAGCCAGATCCGTTCCTACGTCTTCATGCCCTACACCCTGGCGAAGGACA
>CALZCW010000094.1 GCA_945635805.1 uncultured Clostridia bacterium | reverse complement strand
CCAGACTAAACAGGGAGCGGGCCTTGATATTGCGATCAAAGAGGTATTCGCCATTGCGGTAGACCGAAACCGTATCCACGCCGCTGAACTTGGTGGTGGCGCAGTAGAGGCCGCTCTGTGCAGCGTTGTAGATGACGCTGAGGCTGGATCGGTCGGAGGCGGCGGTGCAGTCATAGGAGTACTGGGTGCCGGAGGTGCCGCTGGCATAAAGCTCGGCGTTATCGTCGGAGGCAATGAGCTGGTCGTAGGTCAGCGGCGTGTAGAGCGATGCCGCAATACCTGTCGCTTTAGAGAACATATCGTTCTGCTCCCAGATGGGATTGTACTTGTCCTTCTCCGCCACGAAATCCGCCAGGCTGCTCTCCGTCATGAAGCCCAGAGAGATATAGGCGGTGTTTTCCAGCAGGTTGGTGCCTCCCTCTGAGGCGATCAGGGCGTTGTAGGAGGTATTGCGATGCTGGCCGTCCCGGTCCAGAAGATATTTGATGCCGCACATGGTATTGGTGAAGGGCGAGGACTCATAGTAGGCCGTGCGGTTGCTTCCCGGCCAGGAGGACAGCCCCAAAGAACGGGAGAACCGGGTGAAATTCACATTGGCCGAGGAGGTGAAGATGGTCACACCGTGGTAGCCGTTGAGGGCGCCGTCGTTGAGGGTCTGGGTGGCGGTGGTTTCCGTACGCCAGAAAAGCTCGTCCTCAGAAAGCTCCCGGGACTTGTCAAGGAGGCTCTGCACCGCTTCACTGTCCTTGGGATAGACGGAGCGGGTGGTGACGCTGACCTTGGCCACGCCCTGGCGGAAGCAGAGCACCAGCTCGCAGAAAATGATGGAGAACAGGAGGGCCTGGGAGACCCAGCGGCTCTTTCTGTGCAGCAGGAAGAACACCACCATCCCCAGCAGCACGATACCGCCCAGGATCAGCGACAGCGTCTTCACGTCCTCCTGCAGATAGGCGTTGCACAGCAGCAGGCCCGCCACCGGGACGATGGCAAACAGATAGCGGGGCCTGAAGTCATCCATCAGCGTGTAGGCGCGGAAGGCCATACAGATCAGCACGAAGCTGAACAGGAAGCTGAAGCGGTAGGGCAGCATATTGGTGAAGTGGAAGCCGTGCCAGACATAGTCGAGGGCGCGGAAAATGAAGCTGAGCAGCAGGAAAAGCAAAAGCAGCAGATTGAGGATCTTCTCCCGGAGCTTGATCTTCCGGCAGCAGAAATAGTAGACCGCCAGGATCGCCGCGCAGAAGCCGCAGTAGATATTGGGCAGGCCGGACATTTTGGTGATCTCCGGCATGGGCAGGGTGTTGGCCAAAATCTCACGGGAGGCGGAGATCACGCCGGGAATAGTCTCTTTCAGCAGTACGGAAAATACACTCTGCCCCTCGGCGACGCTGCCGGAGGCGCCCTCGGCGATATTCAGGCCCAGAAGATTGAATTCCTTGGGTGTCATGGAATAGGTCGTCTCCATGCCCTTCATGGTGGGGATCAGGAGCACGGCGGCGATCCCCACGCCGATCACCGTGCAGATGCCGATGCGCAGGAACCGGCGCAGGAAATTCTTCCAGCCCTGCCAGCAGGTAACACAGAATATGATAAAGCTCAGCAGGATAAAGATGCAGCAGAAATAGGCGACGTAATAATTGCACCACAAAGACAGGGCCAGTGCGCAGACATAGAGGCGGAATTTCCCCTCCCGCAGGAGGCAGACCGTCCCGGCCACCAGCAGCGGCAGCAGGGCGAAGGTATCCAGCCACATGCTGTTCCAGTAGTAGCCGCCCACCCAGGAGCAGAAGGCGTACATCAGCGCAAAAAACGCCAGAGAGAGGTCATTCTTCCGGTAAACGATGCGCAGGAACAGGCCGAAAAACAGGCCGGCCAGAGAAATCTTCAAAATCGTCAGCAGGGCAAAGAATTCCCGCAGCCAGGCCGTCGGCACCAGCACCGACAGCAGATTCAGCGGGCTGGCCAGATAATAGGCAAACAAGGAAGCATAGCCCGTGCCCATGCCCACGCTCCAGGTGTACTGCAGGGAGCCGCCGGAGGTCAGCTTTTCATGGAGATCCTCGAAGAAGGGATAATACTGATGCCAGCCGTCGTGGGCCAGGATCATGCCGTCTCCGAAGGGATAGAGTCCGTAGCAGATAAACATGACGCAGGATACGACAAAGGGGATGGCAAAGCACAGCAGCAGCGGCAGCTTGGAGCCGCGTTTTTTGAGAAGCGGTGAGCTCATCAGGCTTCCTCCTTCAAAAGATATTCCCGCAGGCGGGCTGACAGGTCGGGCAGTGTCTGCTCAAAATTCACGCCGTACCAGGCGGCTTCCGGGTCGGCAGTCGTGGCGCGGATGGTCCTGACCACCTGGTCCGCGGCCAGGGAGATGGCATCGGACGCGGGAAGTCCCAGGGTCAGCGCGCCGGCACAGGTGGAGGCGAACAGGTCGCCGGTGCCGTAAAAAACCGCCGGGATATAGTCGGTGTAGTGCAGGGTGAGCTTTCCGTCGGTGCCCATGGCTGCCACACCCATATGGCTGGTATCCGTGCGGATACCCGTGACGATGGCAGTCTTCGCCCCCAGGGTCAGCAGCCCCTCCAGAAGCGCCCGGACAAAGGCCTCGTCATGGCTTGTCCGATACTCCAGGCCGGTCAGCAGGCAGGCCTCCGTAACGTTTGGTGTTATAATGTCCGCCAGGCGGCAAAGTTCCCGCATTTTCCCGGGAAAAGCAGCGGAAAAGCCCGGATAGAGGCTGCCGTTGTCCGCCATGACCGGGTCGACGAAGAACAGGTTTCCCGCTCTGCCGAAGTCGTCAAAAATCTCCTCCACCAGGTCGATCTGCGCCTCCGAGGCCAGATAGCCGGTGTAAATGGCGTCAAAGCGAAGCCCCATGGTCTTCCAGTGGGCGAGAATGGGCCGGATGCAGTCGGTCAGGTCCCGGCTGACGAAGCCGTCAAAGGCTGTGTGGGTGGAAAGAAGCGCCGTCGGCAGGACGGCGCACTCGATGCCCATGGCCGACAGCACCGGCAGCGCGACGCCCTGGGAGCATTTGCCGATGCAGGAAAGGTCCTGAATACTGATGATACGTTTCATGTCGTTTCCTCGGAAGCCCTGCCGTTCGTTGCCGAAAAACGCAGGGCGGTTTTGTTGGTAAATAATATTATATCTTATTTCCGCCGGAAAAGAAAGAGCAAAAACAGAAAGTTGTATTTTTCTCCCAGCGGCGGTATAATGGAGGCGGTGATTGACAATATGTTCGGCGATTTACATATCCATATGATCTTAGACGGCGTGTACTACCGCGCCGCCATCGACGCCCACCGGCAGCAGCCCGCCGACGGTCTGATCCGGGCGCGCCTGGCGGATTATCAGGCCCGGGGCATCCGCTTTCTGCGCGACGGCGGGGACGCCTGGGGCGTCAGTCTGCGGGCAAAGGCTCTGGCGGCGCAGTACGGCATCGACTACCGCTCCCCTGCCTTTCCCATCCACCTGCAGGGCCATTACGGCAGCTTTATCGGGCGCGGCTTTTCCTCCTGGCAGGAGCTTTCCGGGCTGCTCCGGCAGGTACGGCAGCAGGGCGGCGACTTTGTCAAGCTGATGATCTCCGGCCTGATCGACTTCTCCCGGCCTGAGGCGCTGACGGAGCCATCCCCTCCTGCCGACAGCATCCGCCGCATGGTGGCCATGGCCCACGACGCAGGCTTTGCCGTCATGGTCCATGCCAACGGCAACGACAGCGTCAACGCCGCTCTGGATGAAAAGGCCGAATCGGTGGAGCACGGAGCCTTCCTCCGTGAGGAAACACTGCTGCGTCTGGCCCAAAGCGGTGCCGTTTGGGTACCAATCCTTTCCACCGTCGGCAATCTCATTGGGAGCGGCCGCTACCCGGACGAGGTACTTCGGCCCCTTTTGGCGCGGCAGCAGGAAAAGGCCGCCTTCGTCGCCGCTCACGGCGGACTGGTGGGCCTGGGCAGTGACGCCGGCGCCTACCGCGTCTGCCACGGTCAGGCCGCCCTGGACGAATACGCCTATCTGCAAGCTGCCCTCGGCGACCAGACGGACGCCATTCTCACCTGCGCCGAGGAGACGATCCGCAGGGTGTTCAAGGCATGACATTTTGGAAATATGAAAACGGGACTGCTGTTCTTCATGGAACGGCAGTCCCGTATTTTTTATTCTTTCGGCAGGCCGCGCATAGTCAGACTGATGCGCTTGCGCTTTTCGTCCACCTCCAGGACGGCGACCTTGACAATGTCACCGACGGAGACCACCTCCGAAGGATGCTTGATGAACTTATCGCACACCCGGGAGATGTGGACCAGGCCGTCCTGGTGCACGCCGATGTCCACGAACACGCCGAAATCAATGACGTTGCGGACGGTGCCCGTCAGTACCATGCCCGGCTTCAAATCCTTCATTTCCAGCACGTCGGTGCGCAAAATGGGAGGCGGCAGCTCGTCGCGGG
>CALZCW010000093.1 GCA_945635805.1 uncultured Clostridia bacterium | reverse complement strand
GGTTTGCCATTATCGCTCTGCTGTGCTGGAGCGGCTCCGACATCTTTTCCAAGATTGGCTGCTGCGGTGAAAAGGACCGCACGGCCCATCTGAAAATGATCACCGCCGTGGGCCTGGTCATGGGCCTCCATGCGGCCTATATGGTTTTCTTCAACGACGTTGCCATCTCCTGGGAGGTCATCTGGCGCTATCTGCCCGTCTCCCTGCTCTACATCCTGTCCATGGCCCTGGGCTATGTGGGCCTGCGCTACATTGAGCTGTCCATCTCCTCGCCCATCTGCAATTCCTCCGGCGCTCTGGTGGCCGTGGCCTGCCTGATCTCCGGCGACCTGGCGGACCTGGTGGGTGTGGACCGCGCTGTGGTGCTGGGTGCGGTGGCGCTGGTCTGCCTGGGCGTCATCGGCCTGGGCGTCGTGGAGGCGCGGGAGGATGAGACCCTCCGGGCCAAGCGTCAGGAGCACGCCAACCGTAAATACGCCAAGAGCTGGCTGGCCCTGTGCCTGCCCATCGCCTACTGTCTGCTGGACGCCGCCGGCACCTTTGCCGACAGCCTGGTGCTTGAGACTCTCAACGAGGATTCCGCCAACGTGGCCTACGAGCTGACCTTCCTGGCAGCCGGTGTGATCTGTCTGATCTACCTGCTGGCGCGGCGGGAGAAGTTCTTCGTCCGTCAGGAGGCGCCCAAATATGTGGCCGCCTGCTTTGAGACTGTGGGCCAGTTGTTCTATATCTACGCGATGGCCGACGAGGAGCATGTGGCACTGTCCGCTCCCATCATTTCCGCCTATTGCGTGGTCTCGGTGCTGTGGAGCCGCCTGTTCCTGCGGGAGAAGCTGTCCTGGAAGCACTACGCCATGATCCTCCTGGTGGTGGCAGGCATCGTCATCCTGGGCGTGTACGATATATAATAACGTCAACAGGGGCGGACAGAGTCGTCCGCCCCTACGAATAGGTTCCAAATACAAATGTAGGGCACGACGACTCTGTCGTGCCCTTTTGATCTGTGCGCGGAAGCGCACACATTCGTCATTCACCCTTAGTCCTTAGCCCTTAGTCAATTTTTCAGGATTCCCCGGATGATAGCCACCTGCAGGCGCTTTGGCAGCAGATCCAGCAGCCGCAAAAGGGGGTTCCGGTTGACATTGTAGGTATATTTCGGACGTTTCGCCGTCAGCGCCCGTTCCACGCGCCCGGCGATTCTCTCCGGCGGGACGTGCTTGGCCTCCACGCCGTTGACGATGCGGCGGAAGCGCTCGGCGTTGCAGGGATAATATTTTGTCTCTGAACAGAACCGGTCCAGAGCGCGGGTGGACACGTCCAGCAGACCCGTTTTGACCGCGCCGGGGCGGATAACCGACACAGAGATCCCGTGGAGGTTCACCTCCATGCGCAGGCTGTCGGCATACCTTTCCAGAGCGGCCTTGGAGATGCCGTAGACCCCGGTAAAGGGCAGCGGATCCAGCGGCGCAAGCTCGCTGCTGGTAATGACGATCCTTGAACCTTTTCCCAGCAGGGGGAAAAACGTCCGGTTCACCCGGTATACGCCGAACAGGTTGACCTGAAACAGCCGGGTGAAGGCCTCCTCGTCCATCTCCACCAGGGAATTCAGGTCATACACCCCGGCCAGATGGACGATGGCATCGAGACGCTCCGTCTGCTGCCGCACCTGTGCAAAGGCTTCCTCCACGGAGGCGGCGTCGGTCAGGTCGGTAGGGACAAAACATAGGTTTTCCGCTTCCGGCGGTGCCTGACGGTCCAGGGCAAACACCGTCCATCCCTGTTCCAGAAGTCTCCGGCACGCAGCCTGGCCCATACCGCCGCCGGCACCGGTGATCAGCACAGTCTTGCTCATTCCGCAGCCTTCCCCTGATGCTCAAAGCGGTCGGAAAACACAAAATACCGCTGGCCGAAATAATTCAAAATGGCATAGAAGATGGCGCCCACGGTCATTTCGCAGTTGCCCTCGATCATTTCCGCCTCGGTGCCGCCGAAGGAGAAGAAGTCCCGCACACTCCCGGAACGCAGCAGCACATTCGCCAGCAGCGGCGCGGCTACATAGTAGGACACGGCATAGCATACCAGCACCTCCGCCACGAACCGCAGAAGCTGCCGCCAGGAGGAGGCGTGGCCGCGGAACAGGAGGTATTTGCACGACAGATACCAGATCACGCTGCCCAGGCCGTAGTTGAACAGGGGGGCCACATGGTCACTGAAGCCGCAGATGTTGAACAGCAGGAACATGATAGCGGTGCAGACAATGAAATTGAGGATGCCGATAATGACGTAGTAGACCAGGGTGCGGTCTACCATGTGTTTGAATTTTTCTTTCATGCAATCACCCTAACGGAGAAAGAATCTGTTTGGCGGCAGATGGCGCAGGGCGGAAAAGGAGGACAAGCCCTCCTTACGCCTTGGAAGCCAGCTTGAAGACCTCGTTGGATCTGCCGATCACGATGATATGGTCGCCGGCGCGGAAGCAATAGTCCGCGCCCAGGTTGGCGTCGAAATTCGTGTCATTTTTCACGGCGATGATATTGATCTGGTATTTGCGGCGGATGTTCAATTCCATCAGCGTATGTCCGACCCATGCCGGCAGGATCGGCAGCTCATAGATGGAATACTCGTCCGTCAGCGGAACAAAGTCAAAAATGTTGTTGGCATTATAGCGCACGGCGAGCTTTTCCGCGATGTCCACCTCGGGATAGACGATCTCGTCGGCGCCGATGGTGCGCAGCAGCTCCGCCTGAATGTCCTGATTGGTCTTGGCGACGATGCGGCGCGCGCCGTGCTTTTTGAGCAGGCTCGTCACGACCAGCGACGCCTGGAAGTCCTCGCCGATGGTGACAAAGCAGATGTCGAAATTCTCCACACCGAGAGAGGCGATCACCGTCTCATTGGTGCAGTCGCAGATGCTGGAATCGGTGAAACGGTCGCTCAGGGCCTCGATGATGGCAGGGTTGTTGTCAACGATCATCACGTCATTGCCCAACTGGTGCATTCTTTTGGCAAGGTGCCGCCCCATGCGGCCCATGCCGATGATCAAAACGGATTTCATATTTTTTACAGCCTCCTGTTTATCCAAGCAGTATTTTCCCGTTCGGGCGGTCAACGGGCGGCTCGGTGCGCCGCTCGGAGAAGAGCAGCACAAAGGTCAGCCCGCCGATACGTCCGGCATACATCAATAGAATGATAATAATGCGGCTGGCGATGCCGAGAGTCGGCGTAATGCCCATGGAAAGGCCAACCGTGCCAATAGCGGAGCTTACTTCGAACATCGACTCCTTCAGGGTGACCGGCTCAATGGCGCAGATGGCCAGAATAGCCAGCAGAGCCATGGTCAGATAGATGGTCAGAATCGAGCAGGCCTGCCGGATGGTGTCGCGGTCAATGCTGTAGCGGAACGCGTTGACCCGCGTGCGTCCGCAGGCGGAGGAGATGGCGCTCAGGATCAGCACCGCCACGGTGGTGGTCTTGATGCCGCCTGCCGTGGATCCGGGGCTGCCGCCGATGAGCATGAAAATATCGGTGAGCAGATTGCCCGGCTCGCTCAGAGCCGCCATGTCAACGGTGTTGAAGCCCGCCGTGCGCGGTGTGACCGACTGGAACAGGGCGGCAAGCAGCCGCTCGGAGCCCGACATTCCCGCCATGGAGGCGTTTCTTTCAAAAACGAAGAACAGCAGCCAGCCTCCAAGGATCAGCACCGCCGTCGTCGTCAAAACGATCTTGGTGTGGAGCTGGTATCTTTTCCAATGGAACTTATTCCGTGCCAAATCGTGCCAGACGAGGAAGCCCAGACCGCCGACGATAATGAGCGCACAAATTGTCAGAATAACAAGCGGGTCATCCACATAGGCCGTGAGGGAGGAGAAGGGCGCGCGGCCGCCCATGAGGTCGAAGCCCGCGTTGCAGAAGGCGGAGATGGAGTGAAAGACCGAGAAATAAATGCCCTTTCCCCAGCCGAAATCCGGCACAAAACGGATGGCAAGCAGGACCGCGCCGGCAAATTCGAAAACGAAGGCGAAGGGCACGATACGGCGGATCAGATCGCCGATGCCGGAGAGGGAGAAGTTGCCCGCCGACTGCATCAGCACCTTGCGGTCATACAGGCCCACCCGCTTGCCGATGGCAAAGGAGATCAGGGTGATAACGGTCATGAAGCCCAGGCCTCCCAACTGGATCAGAAGCAAAATGACGATCTGCCCGAAGGTTGTCCAGCCGGTGAAGGTGTCGCGGACGACCAGACCCGTCACGCAGGTGGCGCTGGTGGAGGTAAACAGCGCGTCAAGGAAGTTTGACGAGCCGTCCTTTGACGCAAAGGGCAGGGTCAAAAGCAGGGCGCCGACAAGGATCACCACAAAAAAGCCCAGCGCGATCAGCCGTGCCGGTGAGAGACGAAGCTTTCTTTTCTTCATGAAACGTCCTCCAAACCTCCGCAAAGGGAGGCGGTTGTCTTTGTAATGCAAAAGGCTGAAAAC
>CALZCW010000092.1 GCA_945635805.1 uncultured Clostridia bacterium | reverse complement strand
TATGAGGACGGACTGGGCAAGACCCACACGGTCCATACCAACAATGACGGCTCCCTGGCGCTGTTCGAGCCCAACGGCATCGCGTCCGATCTGCGGGCGGCTGCCGTCAGTGACGGCGTCTCCTACCGGGGAACCGTTTCCCAGCTGCTCCTCAAGAGCGGCGAGGGCAACGGCACGCGGGGCGAGCTGTATCCCCTGAATGCCGTGGAACTGCGCCCCGCAGCCACTGCCCAGGTGCAGCTGCTGCAGCCCAACGGCGAGCCGCTGGCCAATACCGATGTGACCCTGCGGGGCGGTGTGTACCGCAACCGCTACATCGCCGATAACCGCGATGACGCCTACTGTTCCGGCGCCAAATTCGCAAAGGCAGTCGGTCAGGCCGCGTCGCTGGATGGCACAAAGGATCAGACCTTCACCACTGATGCCAACGGCATGCTGACCGTCCACATGGATCTGTCCCAATTCACTTCCAAAAACAATCCCGGAGCCGTAGGCGTGGGCGACAGCCTGGAGTTCATCTTTGAGCTGCGTTTTGACGACTACTATCCCGAGATTGTCACCGTGAACGGCAGCCTGACCCCACGCGATGCCATGCGTTCCGGCGAGAATATCGTGACGCTGACCGATGCCAAGAACCAGAATGCGAAGCCCTTTGTGGCCGTCCAGACCATTAGCTACACCGGCCGTGAGATCGACGTGCGCCGTCATACCGGCGTGGTCGGTCCCAGCAGCAACTATCCCAGCGCGATTCTGGACAGCACCGTCATGCTCTGGGGCATAGCGGACGCATCCCTCGCCGATACCGGCTATCGTTTTGACCTGCGGGCGCAGGAGACCGGCGTTTCCGTGCCGCGGCAGAAACGGATGACCGCGAAGGACGCATCCTACCCCTTCTCGTCCATTCCGCTTGTGAACAACGTGGTCACCATCGACAGCAGCAGTTTCGCAAACTTTAACGGCACGCGCAAGACCCCGCTGGAGGCTGCCCTTTATAACGGCAGCGGCAGCTTGGTCAGCACCATCGCGCTGCCCTTCGGCATTGCGGACCTGACTACCATTGAAAAGGTGGATGAATCCCAATCCGTCATCGACCTGCTGAAGAATATTGCCTTCTACGGCTCCGTTGGCGGGAAGAAGTACGGATATGGCAGCGATAAGGACGGCTTAATGTCGAAAGCCTTGTCCTTCATGGAACAGATGGGCGGCAAGATCGGCCTTGTGAGGGCCATTCTGACGCCCACTGCCGATCCTACCCGCTACGAGGCATATCTGTGGACCGGTATCGACACCACAAAGCTTCGGGATCTTGACTACGACCGCAATGGTCTGTATGTGGAGCCGCACTATGCAGGTGAGGACTATGAGAGCCTGCTGGGCACGCTCAGAGGAGACACCTTCTCTGCCACTGATTTCATAGCTATGGCAGACGGTTCCTTCTTTGATGACTTTGACAACCGCAACAAAGCACTCAATGCGGCCCTCAAAACCTTCGTCATACCCGACATGATCAAGCTGGAGGGTTGGATGTCCTCCGAAATTTGCTACAACTTCGACAAGGGTCAGTGGCAGATTATCACCACCGGCGGCGGCTTTACAGCCGGTGCGCAGCTGGAGTTTGCTCAGAATCTGAATCTCAAAGTCTACGGCATTCCGCTGACAATGGGCTTTACGGTGCGCGGCGGCGCCGCTGTGGACTTCAAGACCGCCGTCCGCTACGCCGAGCAGCTTGGACTGGTGTGGAACGACGATACCGCGGACAAGGTCAACGACTACCTGACCGCGCTGCGGATCAACGCCTATTTTGAGCTCTTCTGCGGTCTCGGCTATGACAAGGGATTCGTCGCCACATACAGTATCTACGGTTTGATTGATATCAACAACGAAAACCGTTTCCTGACCCGGAAGTATCTGAAGAATGAGGAAGACAGAGGCATGAACGGTCAGTTCGTCCAGTTGGACGGCGAGGTCGGTATCCGTTTGGCTCTGGGCGTTGGACCTGCGGTCGTGGAATTCAACCTCGTATCTCTGAATTACGGTGATACGTGGAGATACCAAAAATGGGATGACATCAACGACTACTGGGGGAAGGCTTCCAGCGGCCTCAGTTCCGCATGGCTGAGTGACATCACATCGCCTCAGAGCTTTGCACTCTCCCGCAATCAAAGTGCCATGGTGGCAACCGAGCCCGTGGTCAAGCTCCAGAGCCGTGACTACCTCGACGAGGGCGATCGCGTCTGGCTCGGCGGCGACAGCGGAATCTCCCTCATGAGTCTGGACGATCCGAACAAGCTCGCGGCAATTCAGACCAACGCTTACCCGTTCACGACACCCATGCTTTCCGATGACGGCAGCATCCTCGTTTACCTCTCCGACGCGGACAGCACTGACGTGGAGGATGTGGAGGTGCGCTATTCCCTGACAAACGGCAGCGACTTCCCCAACGGCACCGCCATCCCCAGCCCCACCGGCTTTGACGGCTATGGCGACAGCAACCTGGACTTTGACGGTACGGAGAAATTTGCCGGCGCCATCTGGCTGCGCGAGGCAGCTACGACGGGTCTTAAGGCCGGTGCCGTGCTGGACGAGAGCCAGCAAACAGCCCTGCTCAACGGCCTGGAGGTCGTGGCGTCTATCTGGGACGGCGACGACGAGGAGTGGACCACCACCCGCCTGACCGACAACGGTTCTCAGGAGTTCAACCCTGTCATCGCTGTCAATAATAACGGCAGGGCCATCGCCGTGTGGCGTTCTGTGCAGACCGATGAGAACGTGTTTACCTTCACCCAGAACCGCATCCTCTGCAAGATCTTTGATGGCAAAAGCAAAAGCTGGAGTACTGAAACCTATACTCTTTACAATGGCAACGCCGGCGAGGTCACCGGCATGACCGCCGAGATGCTGGAGGACGGCACGGCCGCCATTGCCTTCTCCGTAGAGGATGAGATCTATTACACTGTGGTGGATACCAACGCAACGTCCCCCGAAGACAGCGCCAAGACCATCCGCGCTACCACCAACGCCTACACCGACGAGAATCCCCAGCTGACCACAGTGGGCGGTCAGTTTGTTCTGGGTTGGAGCAGCGTCCAGTCCCTGACTGGCGCGGAGCAGCACGATGTGGGCCTGCGGGTGTTCGACAAGAACGGCGCACCCCAGCCTGTCCTGCCCGAGTCTCTCAGCGACATGGTTTCCACGGCAGCCTTTGACGGCCAGTTCACCTTTGTCAAGGATGCGGACACTCTGGATGAGTTGTCTCTCCTCTGGAACGACGCCAACGCCGGCGGCGAGGACAATGACGTGATCCGGGCCATCAAGTTTGTCAACTATGATGACAGCTACATCTCCTCCGCGCCCATCGAGGTAGCCGAGCTTCCCGAACGTACCGGGTTGAATCACATGGACGCTCGCGTCGCCGGCGGTGACGGTACAAGCATCCAGGCTGTGCTGCAGGGCACTACCTACAGCGATACAGAGTTTGATGAGGTCAACTACTCCTATGAACTGGACGGCAAGACCTATTCCGGCACCAGCCGCGTCCCCAAGGAGACCGTGACCCTCCTAAGCGCCACCGAGACCTATACCGACGCTGTGGAAGTCGTCTCCACCACGGTGGACTATACCACGCTGGCCACCGACAGCTCTGTCCCGGTCAACTTCACCGTGTCCAACCAGGGTATGAATGTGATCGACAGCGTGACCATCCGGCTGAATGGCGCAGGGATGCAGAAATTCACCGGCCTCACGCTTTTGCCCGGTCAGTCAAAGACATTCTCCGTTGTTACCAAGACCGGCAGAGAGATCTGTGATCTGGATTACTCGGTCAAGGCGAGCTTCCTCGGCGTGCAGGAGGAGCCCGAGGTCACGGGCAAGGTCTATCTGGATTACCCAGATGTGGGCATCTCTGCTCTGACCGTTACCAAGGAACAGGATGGCCTGAGAACAGTGCTTGCCAATCTGTACAACCAGTCGGCAGCCTCCCTGAACAAGTCTGATCGCCGTGTGGTTCTGGGTGTTTACTCTGACCCCGAGTGCGAGACGCCGCTCGATGGCAAGTACTTCAAGGGTGGCACCGAAGGCACTGACTATGAGAAGATCCTGACCGGCAATACCCTCGCCGCCATCGACAGCACCGGCTATACGCAGGAGATTGCCTTCCATATCGGCGACTATGTGAAGGACGCAGGGTTGGAAGAGATCCCCGACGGCGGTGTGATGCTTTTCTTCAAGGCCAGTATCGAGCAGAAGGTGAAGGGCGAGTGGATCGTTCTTCCCGAGGCTGACGAACAGAACAACCAAAAGCATTTTATCTTCGACAGCCTGCTGACGAGAAGCGAAAATGCGCCCACCACCATCTCTGTGGAGATGGAAAACGGCAGCACCACCACAGCCAACGTGCAGGTGCGCAACAATTCTCTCCAGCCGCGTACCAGCGGCAATCTGGTAGCGGCGCTGCTGGATAGCAACGGCAATCTCCTG
>CALZCW010000091.1 GCA_945635805.1 uncultured Clostridia bacterium | reverse complement strand
CGCCTGTTTCTTCCAAAACGGCAGGGTCCACGCCCAGCAGCTTTTCCTTGACCGCGTAGGCGTAGGAGATTACGCCGCCGAGATACGCCGCGGAAGCCCCCGGCACATCCGTCAGGAGCTTTCCCAGCAGGCCCCCCGTGCAGCTCTCCGCCGTGGCGAGGGTCTGATTCTTCTCCGTCAGCAGACGGATGACCTGTACCGCTTCATCCATGATAACGCACCCGGATCATTTCGGTATTCTGCAGCGCCCGCTCGATGAGGCCGTCAAAGTCCAGACCGGCACAGGCTCTGTCCACCTGGCTCTTGGTGGGCTTGGTCTTGGGATGGCGGGGCGTAAAGACGGTGCAGCAGTCCTCATAGGGCAAGATGGAGGTCTCCATGGTGCCGATCTTCCGGGCAAGAGTGACGATCTCCTCCTTGTCCATGCCGATGAGGGGCTGGAAGATGGGCAGCTCCACGCAGGCACCCGTCACCGCCATGGCCTCCATGGTCTGGGAGGCCACCTGTCCCAGGTTTTCGCCCGTGACCAGGCAGCCGCAGCCATGTTCCCTGGCAATGCGTTCGGAGATCATCATCATAAAGCGGCGCATGATGAGGGTGAAGAATTCCTCCGGGCAGTTGTCGCGGATGGCCTCCTGAATCTCCGTAAAGCCCACCACGTTGACCGTCATCTTGCCGCAGTAGCGGGTCATGAGCCGCGCCAGTTCCAGCACCTTGTCCTTGGCAAGCTCGCTGGTATAGGGATAGGAGAAGAAATGGACGCATTCCAGCTCCACGCCGCGCTTGGCGATCATGTAGCCGGCCACCGGCGAGTCGATGCCGCCGGAGAGCAGCACCATCGCCCGTCCGCCCACGCCGGTGGGAAGTCCGCCCGCACCGGGATCGGCAGGTCCGTGGACATAGGCGGCACGGTCCCGCACCTCCACATAGACGGTGTATTCCGGATGGTGGACGTCCACCTGGATGCCCTCCACTGCCTCGGCGATCCTGCCGCCGATCTCCTGGGAAATGCCGATGCTGGTCAGCGGGAAGCGCTTGTCGGAGCGCTTGGATTCCACCTTGAAGGACTTGGCCATGCGCAGATCGTCCCCCAGATACTCCATGGCCTTTTCAAAAATATCGTCCAGATTTTTTTCGCAGGCACGGCAGCGGCACAGGCTGACCACGCCGAAAATATAGTGGCAGGCCTCCCAGGCACCCTCCAGATCGCAGGCATCGTTCTCCGGCTCGATATAGACCGTGGACTGGAGAATGGAGACATGGAAGTCGCCAAAGGGGCGCATCCGGCGGGAGACATTGGTCTTCAGACGGTTTTCAAACTGGAATTTATTGCCGCCCTTGAGGACGATCTCACCCAGCTTGAGCAAAAACATTTCATTCATAAATATAACCTCAATTCTGTGTAAATTGGTATGTTCTGTATTGGATGGCCTCGGCGATATGCTGCGGCCGGATGGCTTCGCTGCCGTCCAGGTCGGCGATGGTCCTGGCCACCTTGCGGATGCGGTCGTAGCTTCGCGCCGTCAGGCCGAGGGCGTCAAAGGCCTGCCGCATGAGCGTGGCGCAGTCCTCGTCAAGGTCACAGTATTTCCGCAGCTCGGCGGCCTGCATATTGGCGTTGCAGCGGCATTTTCCCGCCGTAAAGCGGCGGCGCTGAATGTCTCTTGCCGCCTCAACGCGCCGTTTGATCTGAGCCGACGGCTCCGGCGAAGTGCGGCTGCGCAGCTCGTCAAAGGCCATGGCAGGCACCTCCACAATGATGTCGATACGGTCCAGCAGCGGCCCGGAGAGCCGCGACAGGTATTGACGCACGGAATTCTGTGAGCAGGTGCAGCGTCCCGACGGGTCGCCATACCAGCCGCAGCGGCAGGGATTCATGGCGCACACAAGCTGGAACTGGCTGGGATAGCTGGCAGAACCGCTGGCCCGGGAAATGGTCACGACGCCATCCTCCAGGGGCTGGCGCATGACCTCCAGGGTCTCTTTTTTGAATTCCGGCAGCTCGTCCAAAAACAGCACGCCCTTGTGAGCCAGGCTGATCTCTCCCGGACGGGGCACCGTGCCGCCGCCGCTCAGTCCGGCGGAGGAGATGGTGTGATGGGGTGAACGGAAGGGCCTGCGCCGGATCAGCGGATGCTCCGGGGTCAAAAGGCCCATGATGGAATGGATCTGGGTGACCTCCAGCGCCTCCTCCCGGGTCATATCCGGCAGGATGGACGGCAGGCGCTTGCTCAGCATACTTTTGCCGGAACCGGGAGGCCCCACCAAAAGCACATTGTGAGAGCCTGCGGCGGCAATCTCCAGGGCGCGCTTGACGTTTTCCTGGCCCTTGACATCGGAAAAGTCCGGAAGGTCCTCCGTTGTCTCCTCCGGTGTCCACTGGGGCTCCGGCTCGATGAGGGCCTCGCCCTTCAGATGGGCCACAAGCTGCGCCACATTTTTCACGGGGATGACGGTGATGCCCTCGGCCAGTGTCGCCTCCCGCGCGTTTTCCTCCGGGACATAGAGGGCCTCAAAACCGTATTTCTTCGCCGCAATGGCCATGGGCAGCACGCCGTTGACGCGCCGGAGCTTTCCCTCCAGGCTCAACTCCCCGAGAAAGGCCGCCCTTTCCCGCGGTGCTCTGCACACCTCTGTGGCGATCAGAATATCCAGCAGGATCGGCAGATCGTAGAGGGTCCCGCTCTTTTTCGTATCGGCAGGCGCAAGATTCAGCGTAATGCGGCTGACGGGAAATTTGAAGCCGCTGTTCTTTATGGCGGCGCGGACCCGCTCCCGGGCCTCCTTGACCGCCGCATCCGGCAGGCCCACGATGTCAAAGCCCGGCAGTCCGCTGGAAATAAAGCACTCCACCGACACGGGATACCCGCTGATGCCGTTCAGGCCCAAAGAATCCAAGTGAGAAATCATAGCTGTTCCTCCTTTTTTCCTGATGTTATCATACAATAATTGACGGTAAAAAACAAGAACGGGTTTATTGTATCGCCGAGGCAGACGCATCCGACGCGATAAAACAGAAAAATATTTTGTTTTTCGTCGATTGGGGCGTTTTTCTGATTTACAAAAACGAAATTCGGTGTTAGAATGAAGGTGTCTGCAAATCAATACTTTTTTAGGAGGTATTTCATTTTGACCAGAAAACTCAAGACAATGGACGGCAATACCGCCGCCGCACATGTCAGCTACGCCTTTACGGAAGTAGCCGGCATCTACCCCATCACCCCCTCCAGCCCCATGGCAGACTACGTCGATCAGTGGTCTGCGCAGGGCCGTCTCAACATTTTCGGCAACCGCGTCAAGGTCGTCGAGATGCAGTCTGAGGCCGGTGCTTCCGGTACCGTCCACGGCTCTCTGGCCGCCGGTGCCCTCACCACCACCTATACCGCGTCTCAGGGCCTTCTGCTGATGATCCCGAATATGTACAAGATCGCCGGTGAGCTGCTGCCGGGCGTTTTCCACGTCTCCGCCCGTACCCTGGCTACCCACGCGCTGAACATCTTCGGCGACCATTCCGACGTCTACGCCTGCCGTCAGACCGGTTTCGCCATGCTCTGCGAGACCAACCCGCAGGAAGTCATGGACCTTGCGCCCGTCGCTCACCTGGCTGCCATCAAGGGCCGCGTGCCGTTCATCAACTTCTTTGACGGCTTCCGCACCTCCCACGAGATCCAGAAGATCGCCATTTGGGACTATGAGGATTTGAAGGAAATGTGCGATATGGACGCCGTTGCCGCGTTCCGCAAGCACTGCCTGAACCCCGAGCGTCCCGCCATGCGCGGCTCCCACGAGAACGGCGACACCTTCTTCCAGCATCGTGAAGCCTGCAACAAGTACTATGACGCTCTGCCCGAGATCGTCGAGGAGTACATGGGCAAGATCAACGCCAAGCTCGGCACCGATTACAAGCTCTTTAACTACTACGGCGCGCCCGACGCCGACCGCGTCATCATCGCCATGGGTTCCATCTGCGACGTGGCTGAGGAAGTCATTGACTACATGAACGCCCACGGCGAGAAGGTCGGTCTTGTTAAGGTTCGCCTGTACCGTCCGTTCCGCGCCGACCGTCTGCTCGAGGCGATTCCCGCCACCTGCAAGAAGATCGCCGTCCTCGACCGCACCAAGGAGCCGGGCGCTCTGGGCGAGCCGCTCTACCTGGATGTCGTCACCGCGCTGGCAAACGCCGGTCGTATGATCCCCGTCATTGGCGGCCGTTACGGCCTCGGCTCGAAGGATACGCCTCCCGCGTCCGTGTTTGCGGTCTTTGAGGAGCTGTCCAAGGACGAGATGAAGCGTCAGTTCACCATCGGTATCAATGACGATGTGACCCACCTCTCCCTCGAGGAGAAGCCCGCGCCCAACACCGCGGCGGAAGGCACCATCGAGTGCAAGTTCTGGGGTCTCGGCGGCGACGGCACCGTCGGTGCAAACAAGAACTCCATCAAGATCATCGGCGACCACACCGACAAATATGTGCAGG
>CALZCW010000090.1 GCA_945635805.1 uncultured Clostridia bacterium | reverse complement strand
GACAGCGGCGCTTCCAGCTCCGTCTGCATCAGGCGGCGCAGCTCCCGGGCACCGCTTTTTTTGCCCAGCGCCCGCCGCGCCAGCCAGGGAGCCGTCTCCGGCATGATCCGAAGGTTCAGACCGGCCCGTTCCGCCCGTTCCTGTAAGGCGCGGAGGGCATTCTCTGCGATCTTCGTCAGCGCCGCCTCATCCAGAGGCGAAAAGACCGCGATACAGTCGATGCGCCCGAGAAATTCCGGCGGAAAGCGCTCCCGCAGGGCGTTCATCGTCACGTCCCCGGCGCTCCTGCCAAAGCCCAGGCCGCCTTTTCCCGCATTTTCGCTGCCCAGGTTGGAGGTCATGACCAGGATGGTGTTGCGGAAATCCACCAGCCGCCCGCAGGAGTCCGTCAGCCGCCCGTCCTCCATGATCTGCAGCAGCAGGCCGCAGATGTCCCGGTGGGCCTTTTCCAGCTCGTCCAGAAGCACCAGGGAATAGGGCCTGCGCCGCACCCGTTCCGACAGCTCGCCGCCCTCGTCGTGGCCCACATAGCCCGGCGGCGCGCCAATGAGCCGGGAGACGGAGAATTTTTCCATATATTCGGACATATCAATGCGGATCATGGCCTCCTCGCTGCCGTAGACCGCCTGAGAAAGGGCCTTGCACAGCTCCGTCTTTCCCACCCCCGTGGGGCCGAGAAAGAGCATGGCGGCAGCGGGCCGTTTCGGCTCTGCCAGACCCGAGCGCCCGCGCCGCACCGCATCGGCTGCCGCACGGATCGCCTGCTCCTGGCCGATGACCCGCGCCGACAGGGTCTGTTCCAGGGTGAGCAGCCGCTCCTTTTCCGTCAGGCTGACGGCGCCCACGGGGATGCCCGTCCGGTTGGAGACAGCGGCGGCGATGTCCTTTGCCGTCACGGCGCGGGACTTGACCGCCGGCAGCCTGCGCAGCTTGTCCCGCAGCAGGGCCGCCTGCTCGTATTTCCCGCTGCGCACCGCCTCCTGCAGCGCCTCCTCCGTCCGCTGGCTCTCGTCCGGCGGCGAACCCAGCGCCCGGGTCATATTGGCCCTTGCCGCGCCCTCGTCCAGCAGATCCAGGGCCTTGTCCGGCAGAAATTTGTCCGTCAGATAGCGGCAGGACAGCTCCACGGCGGCGTGGACGGCCTCGGCGCTGATGCGCAGATGGTGATGGGCCTCCAGCGCCGGTGTCAGACCCTCCAGGATGCGCTCCGTCTCCTCCCGGGTAGGCTCCCGGACCTGAACCGCACGGAACCGCCGCTCCAGAGCCGCGTCCTTTTCGATGAATTTCCGGTATTCGTTCAGGGTCGTTGCGCCGATGAGCTGCACCTCGCCCCGGCCCAGAGCGGGCTTGAGCAGATTGGCCGCGTCGATGGCACCCTCGGCAGCACCCGCGCCGATGAGGGTGTGCATCTCGTCGATGAACAGAATGACGTTCTGCAGCCGCCGCACCTCCGCCAGAATGTCGCGGATGCGCTCCTCAAATTCGCCCCGGTATTTGGTCCCGGCGATGACGCTGGCCATGTCCAGGGCGTAGAGCCGCTTGCCCCGCAGAGCCTCCGGCACCCGCCCCGCGGCAATATACTGGGCCACGCCCTCGACGATGGCGGTCTTTCCCACGCCCGGCTCGCCGATGAGGGCGGGATTGTTCTTCTGCCTGCGGGAGAGGATCTGCAGGACGGTCTCGATCTCCCGCTGCCTGCCGATGATGGGCTCGGCACGGTCCGCCCGTTCCACCAGATCCACGCCGAATTGCTCCAAAAGTCGGGAATTTTGCATCGTTTGCTCCTTTCGGGCGTACTGGCCCTCGTGCAGATTGGTAAACAGCAGGTCCGTGTTGACGGCGCAGCCGGTCAGCATACGGAAGGCGCCGCTGTGTTGGTCCCGCAGCATGGCGAGAAGAAGGCCCTCGGTTGTCGGCGGCGAGGCTTCCTTCGCAGCCAGCGTCAGGGCGCGCTTTGCCCGGACCGTCAGCCCCTGAGGCAGGACGGACAGCCGCCCGCCGCGGCCCCGGAGGATCAGCAGCCGGCCCAGCAGCTCCTGGGCCGAAAGGCCCTGCCATTGAAGCTGGCGGCAGGCGGCGCACCGGGGCGTCATGGCGATGGCCAGCAGCAGATGCTCCGTGCCCACATAGCTGTGTCCCAAAACACAGGACAGGCTCCACGCCTGCCGAAGCACCCGGTTCATCTGTTCGCTCTGCTTTGCCACGGACATTCTCCCCTTCCATTTACACACTTCACGAGTGTTGACCGTTCAAAGAAATTCTATACTGTCGAATTTTTTGCCTTTTCTTTGTTTTTCCATTGCAATTTCATTTTTTTATGGTAGAATAACCGCAGGCGGTTATTCTACTGATCGCCATTTTCCTCTCCGGCTGCGCCGGAAACCGGAAAATATGGCTGCTTTATACCATTCCGCCTGCGGTTTTATGGTATATTGAACAGAGAATCCAATACTGACAGGAGGCAAAACCATGGCTTATTACATCACCGACGCCTGCGTGAAGTGCGGCACCTGCGCCGATACCTGCCCCCTCGGCATCATCTCCGAGGGCGACGACAAGTATGTCATCGACGCCGACCAGTGTGTGGAGTGCGGCTCCTGCGCCGCTGCCTGCCCGCTGGAAGCTATCGAGCAGCAGTAAAAAAACGGACGCGCTGCAGCTCCTCAAGGCATGTCAATGAAAGGCGGCTCTGCCGCCGGGGACGGAAACCGCCGGAACACGGCGCTTTCGTTCGGACATGACGGGAACGGGGAACTGCGGCGCGTCTGTTTTTTGCCGAAAAACCGATGGAAGAGACACTTTTTAACGGCATCGTCATGGTCCAGCCCGACGGCGGCTTCCGCCTGAGTACGGATTCCATGCTGCTGTCGCGCTTTCTGACCCTGCCAAAAAACGCCGTGGTGGCCGATCTCGGCTCCGGCTGCGGCACCCTGGGCCTGCTGCTGTGCGCCCGGGAGATAACCTGCCGGGTAAAAGGGCTGGAGCTGGACGAACAGGCCCATGCCCTGGCCCTGCGGAATATCGCCCGCAACGGGTTGGAGAGCCGCCTGGAAAGCTGCTGCGGCGACGTGCGCCGGATCCGGGAGCTTTGGCCGGCAGGCAGCTTCTCCTGCGTCATCTCCAACCCGCCCTATTTCCCCGAACGCAGCGGCAAGGTCAGCGCCCGGCATCCCACAGCCCGCAGTGAGGCCACATTGCCGCTGACGGACCTTTGCGCCGCCGCGGCCTATCTGCTGCGCCACGGCGGACGCTTTGCCCTGGTCCACAGGCCGGAGCGGCTGTGCGACCTGTTCTGCGCCCTGCGCAGCAGCGGTCTGGAGCCCAAGCGCCTGCAATTCATCCGCCACACGGCCGCTTCACCTGTCAGCCTGGTACTGATCGAGAGCCGACGCGGCGGACGACCCGGCCTGCGCTATGAGCCGGATTTTATCGAATTCACCCCCGACGGCGCGGAAACCGACGACTACCGCGCCGCCTACGGGAGAAAGGAGCCGTCATGCCCGGAACGTTGACCCTGGTCCCCACGCCCATCGGAAACCTCTCCGATATTTCGCCCCGCTGCCGGGAGGCTCTGGCAGAGGCCGACTTCATCGCCGCCGAGGACACCCGTGTGACTCTGAAGCTCCTGAATCACCTGGGCCTGAAAAAGCCTCTGGTCAGCTACTATGAGCACAACAAGGAATTCAGCGGGAAAAAGATTTTGGAGCGCATTCTGGCGGGAGAAAACTGCGCCCAGGTGTCCGACGCCGGTTCTCCGGCCATTTCCGACCCGGGGGAGGATCTGGTGCGGCTGTGCGCGGAAAACGGCGTCACCGTCACGGCCATTCCCGGGCCCTGCGCCGCCATCACCGCCCTGAGCATCTCCGCCCTGCCCACGGGCCGCTTTACCTTTGAGGGCTTTTTGTCCACCAATAAGAAAAACCGCGCCGCCCATCTGCAGTCCCTTGCGGGCGAAACGCGGACCATGATTTTTTACGAAGCGCCCCACAAGCTGGAGGCGACGCTGAAGGATCTGCTGGAAGCCTTCGGGCCGGACCGGCGGATCTCCCTCTGCCGGGAGCTGACCAAGCTCCACGAAGAGGTTCTGCGCATGACCCTGCGTGAGGCGGCGGACCTCTGCGCCCAACAGCCGCCCCGGGGCGAATACGTCCTCATCGTGGAGGGCGCGGCTGAGATAAAGGCGCCGGAGCCGTCCTTGGAGGACGCGCTGACGCGGGTGGCCGAGCTGATGGCTGCCGGCCTGACCAGAAAGGATGCCGTCCGTCAGGTGTCCGGCGAGACCGGCCTGCCCAAAAACGCCCTCTACGAGGCGTCGGTTAAATAGACAGGACGCAGTTCGGGCAAACAATCCGTAGGGCACGCCGACCCGGCGTGCCGCACAAAAGCGGCAGACCATTTTATGACTAAGGGCTAAGGACGAAGGGTGAATGACTGATGTGTCTGCTTCGCAGACGAATGATACTAGAATCGGATAAAAAGGTTTAAAACCTTTTTATAGCGCCGGAGGCGCGTC
>CALZCW010000089.1 GCA_945635805.1 uncultured Clostridia bacterium | reverse complement strand
GGAAATATAGGTGTCGCGGGGAATACTCAGCATGGCGGTGTCCTTGGTGGCAATGTCCACACTGAAAAGCGCCAGCGTATCGGTGCGGTTGGTGGCGGTATCCAGGCCGATGAGCAGAATATTCAGGCGATTGGAGTTGTAGAGACTCTCCGGCGCTTCCAGCTCCGGCGGAATATTCTCCGACGCAGGCGGCTGTAGATTGACCTCGTATTTCAGCTCCTTCGGCTCCTGGACCGGCAGTGGATCGGTCTCGGCGCTCCGATTTACCAGCGCAAAGCACATGGCCACCGTGCAGGCAAAAATACAGATTGAACCGATGAGCAGCAGCAAGGCTCTGGTCCATGGACTCAGCCGGCTCTGCTTGTCCTCCGGCTCATTCCGCGGCGCGTCGGCCGTGGCAGAGGCGGCTGTTTTGTTATTCGCCAAGAATTTTCGTTGCTTCATGAGCGCTTCTTCCTTTCTTCATAAAAACGCATGGCGGACAGGGTGTGTTCGTCGATCTCGCTCCCACGTGAGCGAAGCTGTCCGGCGGTCATTTCCAGCCCGTGGTATATGGCGTCGTCCAAATCGGCATAGGTCCGGCGGCGCAGGTCCTCCACGCCGTCAAAATCCCGGTTGGGCTCCATATAATCCGCCAGATAGATGATCTTTTCCAGCGTGGTCATGTTGGCCTTGCCGGTGGTATGCCAGCAGATGGCCTCGCAGACCGCAGTGTTTTCACCGAAGATCCGTTCTGCCACCGCCGCGCCGGTCTTGGCGTGGAGCAGCTTGGGATTTTCTCTCTGAAACTGAGTCAGTATCATACCATAGTTTGCGCACAAATTCAACTGTTCTTGCGAATTCAGCGCTTTTGTAATATCATGCAGGATCCCGGCGCGGCGGGCGTCGGTCACATCGGCGCCGAATTTTTCCGCCAGCAGGGCCGCCGTCTCGCTGCAGCCGCGCACATGGGCGACCCGTTTGGGGTTGTGAAGGCACAGACTGACCTCCTGCAGGCGGTCAAAGGGCAGGTTTTTCAGATCGGCACCGCAGAAATAAAGATGATTTTTTTGAATATAGGCCAAAACCGCAGGGTCCAGGTATTCCTCCGCAGCGCCAAAAGCCAACAGGGCCCGCACCGACGTGGAGGAATGGGGCAGAAATTCGTTATCTACGAAAACCGTCCGGGCGGAAAACGCTCTTTCAAGCTCGTCAGCCTGGGCCTGGAGCTTTTTCGTCTTGTCCTCACTGCGGTGGGCGACCGCCAGGGTGGCAAGGGCGGCGATACGCTCCGGCTGATACCAGCGGTCAAAGGACAGGAACATATCTGTCCCCATGAGCAAATACAACTCGTCATTGGGATAGACACCGCGCAGCTCCACCAGGGTGTCTGCCGTATAGCTGGCACCCTCCCGACGAAGTTCCAGGTCGGAGACCTCCGCGAAGGGAAGCTGGGAGGAGGCCAGAACGGTCATTTCAAAGCGTTCCCGGGCAGAGGGAGAATTGGCAGAGAGGGCCTTATGGGGCGGCGTGGCAGCCGGGACCAGCAGAACCCGGTCCAGAGAAAGCGCTCTTTGAAATTCGCGCACCGCCAAAAGGTGCCCCAAATGCGGCGGATTGAAGCTGCCGCCGAAAATGCCGATCCTCGCCATATCTTGCTCCTTCTCTCTTTATTTTCCGCCGTTTCTGCGGTCGATGACAGCCTGAATGGCAGCCTGACGGAAATATTCGTTGCGCTTTTCACGCTCTTCCCTTGCTTTCCGGCGGCGTTCCTGCGCACCGCGGCGGACAGGATTGGCGGCCTTCTTCTGTACGGCACGGGCCTGACGCGCCGCCTCCTGGGCTTTCTTTTCGGATTTTTTGTAGATCACAAATTTGGAGCCGACGCACTGAATCCCGTCGGCCCGGAGGGCTTCACAAATGGCGTCGCTGGCTTCACGGGCGGTCAGCATGGATGCCTCCAGTACCCGTCCCTTGACCAGCTCTCTGGCCTCCAACTGGGTAGCAGCCTCGGCAATCACACTGTCCGTCACGCCGCCCTTGCCCACCATCAGAGTGGTCTCCAGGGTATTTGCCTCCGAGCGGAGCTCCGCTCTGCGTTTACTTGTCAGCATTGATATTCTCCTCTTTCACGATTTTCGCAAAGGCCTCCAGGGCCTTTGCACGGTGGGAGATCCGGTTTTTCTCCTCAGCCGGGAGCTGTGCAAAGGTGCAGCCCTTTTCCGGCACATAAAACACCGGATCATAGCCGAAGCCGTTCTCTCCCAGGGGTGCGGGCAGAATGATGCCGTGGCACTCCCCTCTTGCGACGATCTTTCCGCCGTCGGGGGTCAGCATGGTGATAACGCTGACGAATTTCGCGCCCCGCTGAGCCTCCGGAACATCCCTTAGCTGCAGCAGCAGGTAGTCCAGCCGCTCCCGGTCGTTTTTACACTGCTCGCCGCCGAATCGGGCGGAAAAGACACCGGGCGCGCCGTCCAGAGCGTCCACCATCAGACCGGAATCGTCAGCAATGGCAGGCATGCCGCAGGCGTCCATGACCGCTTTCGCTTTAATATAGGAATTTTCCTCAAAAGTCGTTCCCGTTTCCTCCGGCTCCAGGTCCAGCCCCAGTTCTTTCTGGGAAACGACCTCCATGCCGAGGGAGGACAATATGGCGCGAAGTTCTTCTAATTTATGAGCGTTGTTGCTGGCAAGGATCAGCTTCATTCCAGTCCTCCCAGGCAACGGCGCTGCATCTGCGCCAGCACGGCGTTTCCTTTTCTGCACAGGGCCAATAGTTTACGCTGCTCCTCAATGGAGAAGGGTCTTCCCTCGCCTGTTGCCTGCAGCTCCACAATATCGCCCTCGGCGGTCATGATGCAGTTCAGGTCCACCAGGGCCCGGGAATCCTCCTCATAGCACAGGTCCAGCATGGCCTCGTTGCGGGCGATGCCGGCAGAGATGCCGGAAACATAAGTGCGGACCGGCATTTTTTCAATCTTACCCTGTTCCAGCAGCTTCCGGCAGGCCAAAGTCAGTGCGATAAAACCGCCTGTAACGGAGGCGGTCCGGGTGCCGCCGTCTCCCTGGAGCACGTCGCAATCAACGGTAATTGTATGGGTGCCGAGGGCCTCCAGGTCAACGGCACAGCGCAGGCTTCTGCCGATGAGGCGCTGGATCTCCGCGCTGCGGGGCGACAGCTTCAGCTTGGACACGTCCCGCTTGCTCCGCTCCCGGTTGGCTCTGGGCAGCATGGAATACTCCGCCGTCACCCAGCCGCCGCTGGTCACATGGGGCGGCACCTTGTCCTCCACCGAGGCGTTGCAAAGCACCATGGTGTCTCCGATCTCAATCAGGCAGCTTCCCTCGGCAAATTTGGAAAAGCCAAGGGTCGCCTTCACCTTCCGCATTTCATCTGCAGCTCTGCCGTCAGCTCTCATGATAACCTCCTAAATCAGCGCGTCCACAAAGGACTTGGCGTCAAAGGGCATCAGGTCGTCCATCTGCTCCCCGACACCGATATATTTGACCGGAATCTGCAGGGCGTCTGCCACGGCGATGACAATACCGCCCTTGGCAGTGCCGTCCAGCTTGGTCAGGGCGATGGCCGTAACGCCGGCGATCTCCTTAAACTGCTTGGCCTGCAGCAGACCGTTCTGGCCTGTGGTGCCGTCCAGCACCAGCAGAACCTCCTTGTCCGCCTCCGGCAGCTCCCGGTCAATGATGCGGGAAATCTTGCCCAGTTCGTTCATCAGATTCGCCTTGTTGTGCAGGCGTCCGGCAGTGTCGCAGAGGATCACGTCGCTGCCCCGGGCCTTGGCGGCGGAAATGGCGTCAAAGACCACGGAAGCAGGGTCGGCGCCCTCATGCTGGCGCACGATCTCCGCGTTGGCCCGCTCTGCCCAGATCTCCAGTTGATCTGCCGCAGCCGCACGGAAGGTATCGCCCGCGCAGAGCAGGACCTTTTTCCCCTGTTCGGTCAGGCTGTGGGCCAGCTTGCCGATGGTGGTGGTCTTGCCGACGCCGTTGACGCCGATGACCAGAATGACCGACGGTTTTGTGCCGAGCTTCAGGGCCGTGTCGCCCACCTGCAGCATATCGACTAAAATTTCTTTCAGCGCCGCATGAATCTCCTCGGCGCCGCGCAGCTTTTCTTCCTTTACCCGCTGGCGCAGCAGCTCCACAGCCTTGCAGGAGGTCTCCACGCCCATATCCGCCAGGATCATGCTCTCCTCGAGTTCCTCATAAAACTCCTCGTTGGCGCCGGTGAAGCTGTCAAAGAGGCCGCCCAGGGTGGCTGCCATGGCGCTGCGGGTTTTTTTCAACCCATTCTTGATTTTTTCAAAAAAGCCCAATGCTATTCCTCCGTAATCAAATTCAAATTCTGCTCCATCTGGTTCAGGTCCAGAGCCAAAATCTTGGAAATGCCCTGCTCCTGCATGGTCACGCCGTAGAGCATATCCGCCGCCTCCATGGTGCCGCGGCGGTGGGTGATGACGATGAACTGGGTTTTGCCGCTGAAGCCGTTGAGATAAGTCGCAAAGCGCTCCACATTCCGGTCGT
>CALZCW010000088.1 GCA_945635805.1 uncultured Clostridia bacterium | reverse complement strand
CGCGCAGGCTGTCCGGGTTTTCCGCTTCCAGCACCTGGGGCAGAAGGCTCTGCAGATCCTGACTGGCATGGGAAAGCGCCTCTTTGTCCACCCGCAGGCCGTGATCCCGGATGGTCCGTTCCACACTCCAGCGGGCGTTGTGGAGCTTCCCGAAGATCATATCCCGGGCGATCCGACAGCTTTTCTCCGGGTCGTCCGCCGCACGATACTGCGCCCGGCGCAGGAGGACATTTCCGGTGTTTTCTCCGCAGATCCGCGCCAAAAAGCGGCCTCTCGGAGAGCAGAAAGCCAGACCGATCCCTTTTTCGGCGCAGGCTCCCATCAGCGCCGGAGACGCGCCGGAATAGGAAAAGCTGACAATATTCTGCAGGGTGTGAAGCGGATACCGCGCAAGCACCTGCTTATCCCGGTTGGCCAGCACGTTTTCCCCCTCCAGCGACAGATAGATGTCCTCCGACGTCACAAACAGGGTGTTGAGAAGCTGTTTCATGGCGATTCCTCCATGGCGTCCTTCAGATAGGCGGCGACAGAGCGGCTTTTCATCAGCCTGGGCAGGCACAGCTCCTTCATGGAGCAGGCGTTGCAGGACTTGGTGGGCTTGACCTTAGGCGTATGGCCACGGCGGTAGAGGTCGTGCATCTGGTCGAGCATCCCGCGCACTTCATCGCGGAGTTCTTTGGTGAAAGCCACCGGGACCCGGCGGCGGATCTCCCCATAATAGAGCGCGCTCTCCGGGATCTCGCAACACAGCATTTCCTCCAGACACATGGCCTGCCCGCAGAGCTGGAGGGTGTCCCCGGTGTCGTCCCGGGGACTGCCCCGCTTATACTCCACAGGAAAGGGCTGCCAAAGGCCCTCCTTGCCCCGGATGGGGATACCGGCACTGCCTCGATGGTATTCCAGCACGTCGCATTGGCCGGACACCCCCAGGGTGGGGGAAAAGACGCTGACGCCCCGGGTGATGAACAGGTCGCCGCGGCTTTCCCGGAAGCCGGTGTCGTGGGCGTTCTGGTGCATCAGCGCCCCGTCCACCGTGCGGAAATTCTCCGCCCACTGCTGCTCGATGTAAGCCAGAGCCCATTGCCGGCGGCAGAATTTGAAGTGCTGCAAGCCGGACAACTGGAGATAATCTTCTTCGGAATAGTTCATCCCATCCGGGTTACGGTTACGCCATCGGGAAGGTGGGCTTCATCCAGAGTAACGGTGTAGTCGGAATAGGCTCTGGGAGCGGTCACGCCGTCCTTCCGGGCGACCTTCACCAAATCAAACAGCTTGTATGCGGGGGCGTTGCCCAGCTCCGAGTCGTGCTTAAAGACGATCAGCTCCCTGACTGCCATATTTCCTCTGGCGGCGGAGCGGTCCAACTCGAACATATTCAGGATCGCCTGCCAAAGCAGCGCCAGGTCGTCTTCCGAGAATCCGGTGGTTTTTCTGGCCAAATTTGCGGAAATGTAGCCCTCTGCCCGGTAAAGGCCATAGGGGACGATGTACTTCCGGCCCATTTCGGTGCCCTTTTTCTCCGCGTCGGCTTCCGTCGTGATGGCTACACGGGTGATCGTGACCTCCTGGGGCAGAATGGGGTCAATGCTTCTGGCAAAGCCCAGTTGTACAGGGCCGCGCACCTGACCGCAATTCAGGGCGCCTTTAACAAAGGTCGTCATGACCGCGCCGAAGGTGCGGATGTCAAAAAAGTTGGAGCACATGAAGTCCCGGAGCTTCTTGTCCAGATTTTCGTCTTTTTTCTTGGCCTCTTTCAGCTTGTTTTCGTCTACGCCGACAGCTTTGCAGGCCTCCACGTCGCTGCGGTTCAGAGGAACGCCGTCTTTCACATAGATGCGGTAGCCGGATTCGCCCTCCTTGGCGGTCTCTACATAGTTTCTGATCTTGCGCTTCAGGCAGACGTCCGTGACCAGACCGTAGCCGGTTTCCGGGTCGATCCGCGGCATATTGCCTGCGTCGGGATCTCCGTTGGGGTTGCCGTTCTCAACGTCAAACAGAATGACAAATTCATAACGATTTTTGATTGGTTCCATAATTATTTCTCCTCCTTTTTTGTGTAGATGGCCTGTTTTTGATGATAGTAACCCAGATTGAAGGAACCCTGCTCCGGCAGCGTCAGCCGCAGGGGGTTTTCTTCACCCAGAATGTTTTTCAACGTGCTGATCTGCCGGTCATAGTAAATCCGCAGACCGGTATCCAGCTTCCGCAGATGCTTCTGGCAAAGGTTATCGAGGATAGGGAAGATGGTAGCGGGGGTGGAGGCGGCAGAATTGAAATACTTGTCCTTGATCGTTGCGTTGATTCCCGGATTGGCCCGTTCCTGCACGTTCTCATATACCGCGAACAGGCGGCCAAGGGTATAGGGAATATTGGTGCTGTTTTCGTTCAGGCTCACATGCAAAACCTCCTCTGGACATTGTGAGTTGGGATTTTTCAAATAATAGGCTTTCAGAATTGCAGCCCGTCCGGGGGTGATGTCCCGTTCGGCGCGGATGCGCAGCATTGTTGCCTCCAGCAAGGAGGCCGGGTAGAATGTGCCGGAGAAGATCGCTCTGGCAACGGCACCGGCCATGACTGGGCTGGGGGACTTGTCCGTGGTGTGCAGATTGACGGTCTCCCGGAGCATGGCCCACAGCGGCGTCACGGGGAAAGGATTGCCCACGATTTCCATCCGGGCATAATGGGCGTTGACGTTTTTCATGATGGCGCCCAGCGTATCCCGGTAGAAAAAGCGGACGGAGAGCCGGGCCGCATTGGGGGAAAGGCCGAGAATATAAAAGGTGCGGTTGGGATCAAGACGCAGTTCCTCACAGGGAAGTCCGTCAGCCAGCCGCTTGACGGCGGCGCGCAGGGTGTCATTGGTCAGGCCCTGGGGAGGCGCCGCACCGAACAGCAGAGCGCCGGCATATTTCCGGTAATCCGGGTCGGCTCCCTCAGCCCAGCAGACCACGGCCGCGTCTCCGATGCGCTGCACACTGTCCCGGTCAGCCAACAGATAATTCAGCGCGGAGGTGTAGGCAAAGGCGGCGTATTTGCCGACAGGCGCGTTCAGGCTCTGTTTTTTGCCGTAGGACTCAAAGGCATCGGCGTTAAAAGAGACCAGGGCAGCGCCGCTGGATTGTGCGCCGGGTACGCCCATGATGGACGGATGAACTGCTTCCGGTGTATCCGGCTTGCCGGTCACCAGACATTGGGCTTTTACGCCATCGCTTTGGTCATAGTGTGCTTGCCACGCCGCGCAAATGGCAGGATCCTCCTGCGCAAACTTTCCATCCACCCGGAAAACCAGATTTGCGCCTTTCGTCAAGTCGTCCCAACAAGCCGCAAGGGCGGGATGCTGGGCTGCCTGCTCCGGCTGCCAGGTGTCAAAAAAGGACAGGATCGCTTTTGCCGTCACAGAATCCACTTCGTCCAGAAGCTCGTGGTGCAGTTTGGCACAGGCGCGGAAGCACTCCAGACTTCGTTCCTGCTTTCCTTTGCCGTCAACGCCCAGAAGGTAACTGGAATTGTCCCATAAAAAGTTGGGCTGTACGCCTGCTGTACGCTTTACTGCAGCGGGAAGCAGAATCTTCTGTGGCCGCAGAACGGTTTTCTTTCCGGCCTGTTCCTCCTCAAATTGAGGGATGACCTGAATCAAGCTGCCGTCCGCAGCAAGGCACAGGGCATAACTGATTTTTGCTTTGCTCCAGCCGGGACGGGAGATCTCCCCTCTGCCGACCAGATCCTCATAGAGCTGCGTCAATGCCTGCAGGATCATTTGACCACCTCCCGGCTGCAGCGATCCGGTATCTCCAGAACGCCGTCTTTCAGGACGGCCCGGAAGAACATGGGAGTAATATTTTCCGGGTCAGAATAATCCATGTCCAGCAGCATCCAGCCTAAATCCTTTTCACCCCTCAGTTCCTCCGGGCAAGGCGGAAGTTCGCGACTGGCGGCAAAATGCGCGGGAAACTCCCGGACGCCGAAGCAGGGCTGATGGTAGAATTGGCCATTGGCGAGGCGGCGCTTGATTATATCCTGGAATTTCCCCGGATTATCACCCGGCGCGGCGTTTTCCGTCATCTCAAAGTGGGCTTCGATGACATAGCGTACATCCCGCAGGACCATGGCTGCGCGCTGCTGGATGCTCTCCGGCGTGGCAAGGTACAGCTCGCCGAGGCCCTTTTCCATAGCGGTTTTGACTTTTCGGGCACTGATGGTATCCTTGACCTCGTTGCGCCGGATGTTGGTAAAGCGGATCGGTGCGCAGACGTGGATGCGGTCGATGATCCATTTCAGCCCCGGATGCCAGTAGATTGCCTCAATCAGCCCCCGGGCAGCCGATGGGGTCATGACATCGTAGCTGACACGTTCCACTTTCATTTCCGGTCTCGAGAAACAGGCGTAATCTCCCCAGACCTCAATGGCAACAGACAATGGTATCGCTCCTTTCTATAAAATATTTATTTTGATTTCTTGCGGTGGGTTTTACCCACCGCAGACTAATAAGGCGAGCTCGCAGCTGAGAAACGACAGCATACAATTCCTTCTTTCTAT
>CALZCW010000087.1 GCA_945635805.1 uncultured Clostridia bacterium | reverse complement strand
CTGCTACCCAGATTCGAACTGGGGACCTCATCCTTACCAAGGATGCGCTCTACCTGCTGAGCTATAGCAGCATTTTTGACAGCTTTGACATTATAACAAGGAAATTTCCCTGTGTCAACTACTTTTTTTCAAAAACGGCTACTTTTTTCGCCACAAAGAATGTATGAGCGCGCTGCAGGGAGTTTGACTGCAGCGCGCCCAAGGTTGACACAATGATAATTACTTGATCTCCGGCAGCTTGGACAGGCTCTTGGCGATGTCCTCGTCTGTGGGGATATAGTCGGTCATCTTGCCGTCATTGAAGCTCTGATAGGCGTACAGGTCAAAATAGCCGGTGCCCGTCAGGCCGAAGACGATGTTCTTTGCCTCGCCGGTCTCGCGGCACTTGATGGCCTCGTCCATGGCCACGCGGATGGCATGGCTGCTCTCCGGCGCGGGGAGGATGCCCTCCACCCGGGCGAAATACTCCGCCGCCTCAAAGACCGCCGTCTGCTCCACACTGCGGGCCTCGATCAGACCGTCGTCATAGAGCTGGGAGACGATGCTGCTCATGCCGTGATAGCGCAGACCGCCGGCGTGGTTGGGAGAGGGAATGAAGGAGCTGCCCAGGGTATACATCTTTGCCAGCGGGCAGACGCAGCCGGTGTCGCAGAAATCATAGGCGTACTTGCCGCGGGTCAGGCTGGGGCAGGATGCCGGCTCTACCGCGATCAGGCGGACGTCGGACTCGCCGCGGAGCTTCTGACCGGCAAAGGGGGCGATGAGGCCGCCCAGATTGGAGCCGCCGCCTGCACAGCCGATGATGATGTCCGGCTCGATGCCGTATTTATCCAGTGCGGTCTTTGCCTCCAGACCGATGACGCTCTGATGCAGCAGCACCTGAGACAGCACGCTGCCCAAAACATAGCGGTAGCCCTCGTTGGACACAGCGGCCTCGACGGCCTCGGAAATAGCGCAGCCCAGAGAGCCGTTGGTGTCGGGGAATTCGGCCAGGATCTTTCTGCCGACCTGGGTGGTATTGGAGGGGGAGGGGGTAACGGAGGCACCGTAGGTGCGCATGACCTCGCGGCGGAAGGGCTTCTGCTCATAGGAGATCTTGACCATGAAGACCTTGCAGTCCAGACCGAAGTAGGAGCAGGCCATGGACAGGGCGGTGCCCCACTGACCGGCGCCGGTCTCCGTGGTCACACCCTTGAGGCCCTGCTGCTTGGCGTAGTAGGCCTGGGCAATGGCGGAGTTCAGCTTGTGGCTGCCGGAGGTGTTGTTGCCCTCGAATTTGTAGTAGATGTGCGCCGGCGTTCCCAGCTTTTTCTCCAGACAGTAGGCCCGGACCAGGGGAGACGGACGGTACATTTTGTAAAAGTCCTGAATCTCCTGAGGGATAGGAATATAGGGGGTCTCGCAGTCCAGCTCCTGCATGGCCAGCTCGCGGCAGAAGACCTGAGACAGCTCCTCCAGGGTCATGGGCTTGCCCGTTCCGGGATTCAGCAGAGGGGCGGGCTTGTTTTTCATGTCGGCACGGAGATTGTACCATGCCTTGGGCATTTCCGATTCTTCCAGATAGATCTTGTACGGGATTTCCATGATGTTTTCTCCTTTCAAAATTTCGGGAGAGGATACAAAAACTCCTGTCCCAGTGATTTTGCTGGGACAGGAGTGAAATAACATTCCTGCGGTGCCACCCGGCTTGACGCGATGCGCCCACTTTGTGCGTACTTACATACGCTGACTTTTGATAACGGAGAGACCTACTCCGTCTTGCCTACTGTGCTTCAGCTCGCCCTCCGACGCCCATTGGCCACATTCTTCCATACCGCACTCCCAGCAACGGCGGCTCTCTGAGATTTCCAAACTGTGGTTACTTACTCGTCTTCCTCGGTTTTCTGTATTAAAGCACACACGCTCCCGTTTGTCAAGGGGCTTTTTGGCAGAAACGGGAAAAATTTTTTTGTGCGCAGACAGGGAATTTTTGTCACACGGAGGGCGCATACTATGGAACGGAGGGATCACGAAATGAAATATGCAGGCACCAAGACCGAACTCAATCTCCGGGAGGCCTTTGCCGGAGAGAGCCAGGCGAGAAACCAGTATACCTTTTTTGCCGGTGTGGCCAGACAGCAGGGCTATGAGCAGATCGCGGCCCTGTTTCTGAAAACGGCGGAGAACGAACAGGAACACGCGGAGCTGTGGCTCAAAGCCCTGGAGGGTATCAGCGACACGGCGGGCAATCTGCAAGCCGCCGCAAAAGGCGAAAACTACGAATGGACGGATATGTATGACCGCTTCGCCCGGGATGCGGACGAGGAGGGCTTCCCGGAGCTGGCAGCGCGCTTCCGGGCCGTCGCGGCCATCGAAAAATCCCACGAGGAACGCTTCCGCGCCCTGCTGCACAACGTGCAGATGCAGGAGGTGTTTGAAAAAGCCGGGGCGGTCATGTGGGAGTGCCGTAACTGCGGCCACCTGGTCATGGGGAAAAAGGCTCCGGAGGTCTGTCCGGTCTGCGGGCATCCCAAGGCCTATTTTCAGGTCCGGGCAGAGAATTATTGAAAACGTATGGGCGGCCCGAAAAGGCCGCCCAAAATTCTGCCCGTTTGCCGGGAAAACAGGGAACCTTTGCCCCGGTGCGTCTGCAGGCAGGCAGACCCGAATGAAAATTACAAAAAAATAGGAAAAGACCCGAAAAAAGTGTTGACCTCCTTGCTTTCTTATGATAGAATGTCATCACCTGCGAAAATTGGGTTTTATTTTTGCGCCCATTTTTCACCTGCGGACGGCGCCTAAGTAGTTTCGGTGTCAGCTAAATTTTTTGATAGCCGCAGGCATACAGGGAGGCAAAATTTAAGGAGGTGCCGAAATGCGAGTAAAGATCACCCTTCGCTGCAACGAGTGCAAGCAGAGAAACTACAACACCATGAAGAACAAGAAGAACGACCCTGACCGCCTGGAAATGAAGAAGTATTGCAGGTTCTGCAGAAAGCATACCGTTCACACCGAAACAAAGTAATTGGGAGGATGAATCAAAATGGCAGAAACGAATAAGAAGCCGAATTTCTTCGTCCGTACCGGCCGCGCCATTTCCAAATGGTTTCGCGAGATGAAAAGTGAGCTGAAGAAGGTCGTATGGCCCTCCGGCAAGCAGCTCGTCAACAATACCCTCGTCGTCCTGGCAGCCGTTCTGGTTGTCGGCGTTGTTGTGGTCCTGTTTGATTTTCTGGCGGACAACGGCGTTGCCCTTCTCGGCAGACTCTTTAGCTGATTCGGTATGGCAGAAGCAGCAAAATGGTATGTTGTGCATACCTATTCCGGTTATGAAAACACCGTAAAGGCCACCATCGAGAAGACGGTGGAGACCCGGCAGCTTCAGGACATCATCCATCAGGTCTCCATTCCCATGGAAACCGTCACCGAGATCACCGACAACGGTCCGAAAACGTATGACCGCAAGGTTTTCCCCGGCTATGTGCTGGTCAAAATGGTGATGACGGACGAGGCCTGGTACATCATTAAGAATGTCCGCGGCGTTACCGGATTTATCACGTCGGGAAGCACAAAGCCCACGCCTCTGACGGAGGATGAGGTCTATCAGCTCGGCGTCGAAAAGCGTGAGATTGTCGTCGGCTACGACGTAGGCGATACCGTCAGCATTGTGGACGGACCGTTGACTGGCTTTAATGGCATCGTCGAGCTGCTTGACATCGAAAAGAACAAGGTTCGCGTGACCGTTTCCATGTTCGGCCGCGAGACCCCGGTGGAGCTGGAGCTCGACCAGGTCGAGGTCGTGTCCGAATAACGCAGGGCCCCGGTCACAAACGTGGGAGGGGTAGGACCCCCGCCAAATATACGCGTAAGCGTATCACCACATTTTTTATTTGGAGGTGCTGATCATGGCACAGAAAGTTACTGGTTATATCAAACTTCAGATTCCGGCTGCGAAAGCAACCGCTTCGCCCCCTGTCGGCCCGGCTCTCGGCCAGCACGGCGTCAACATCGCACAGTTCATCAAGGAATTCAACGAGCGCACCAAGGATCAGGCGGGCTTCAAGATCCCCGTCGTTATCACGGTCTATTCCGACCGCAGCTTCTCCTTCATCACCAAGACCCCCCCGACCCCGACCCTCATTCTGAAGGCTGTCGGCAAGGAGAAGGGCTCCGGCGTCCCCAACAAGGACAAGGTTGCGACCATCACCAAGGATCAGGTCCGCGAGATCGCTGAGAGAAAAATGCCCGACCTCACCGCCGCCACCATCGAGGCTGCGATGAGCCAGGTTGCCGGCACCTGCCGCTCCATGGGCATCACTGTTGTTGATTAAGATATGCTGCCGAGGCGCAACGCCTCAATATGTGGGAGGATTTTCATTTCCGCATTTACCACTTTAAGGAGGATATAACATTGTTTAGAGGTAAGAAATATAAGGACAGCGCGAAGCAGATCGACCGCTCCGTGCAGTATGAAGTTGCCGACGCTCTCGACCTGGTGGTCAAGACCGCTCCGGCCAAGTTCGACGAGACCGTCGAAATCCACATCAAGCTCGGCGTTGACTCCCG
>CALZCW010000086.1 GCA_945635805.1 uncultured Clostridia bacterium | reverse complement strand
GGGAGACGGACAAGGAGACCTGGCAGCAGCTCCGGGGACAATTTGACCGGATCTGCCTGCCGCCGGAGGCGATCATATTGCTGAAAGGCTGACGGATATGAAGAAAAACATGGACTATATGCAGGCCCGTGACCTGCTGCTGGAGCTGGTTCGGCCTGTAGACACCCTGGCGCTGCCGCTGGAGGAGTGTACCGGCAGGGTGCTGGCGCAGACGCTGACGGCGGCGGAGAATATTCCGCCCTTTGACCGTTCTCCCTACGACGGCTATGCCCTGCGGGCTGCCGACACGGAAAACGCCTCAGTGGAGCAGCCTGTCTGTCTGCAGATCGTCGAAGAGATCCCGGCGGGAGCGGTACCGAACAAGCCCCTTGCCGCCGGACAGGCGGCCAAGATCCTGACCGGCGCGCCCATTCCCGAGGGTGCCGACGCCGTTGTGATGTTTGAGGTCACGCAGTACGACGAAAAGACCGTCCGGCTGTTTTCCCCGGTTCAAAGCGGTTCCAACATCGTCCGCGCCGGAGAGGACGTCCGCAAGGGCCAGCTTCTGGCCGAGGGCGGTACGGTGATCGACGCCGGTCTTGCCGGGACGCTGGCTTCACAGGGTATTTCCGCGCCGCAGGTCTTTCGGAAGCCGTGCATCGGCCTGATCTGTACGGGAAATGAGGTCGTCGACGTGGACAGTCCGCTGGAGACTGGAAAAATCTATAACTCCAACCGCTACATCCTCTCTGCTGCCCTGAAACGTCTGGGCTGTGAGACGGAGTATCTGGGGCTTGCGGGCGACTGCGCCCGGGACATTGCCGCCTGCATCGACCGGGCGCTGGAGCGCTGCGACGCCGTGCTGCTGACGGGAGGCGTCAGTGCGGGAGACTATGACCTGACGCCCGGGGCCATGGAGCGATCCTGCGTGGAGGTTCTGGTGCGGGGTGTGGATATGAAGCCCGGTATGGCCTGCGCCTACGGGGTCAAAGATGGGAAGCTGATCTGCGGCCTGTCCGGCAATCCCGCCGCTGCCGCCACCAATTTTTATGCCGTCGTTCTGCCGGCTCTGAACCGGCTCTGCGGAAAAAAGGACGTGCTGCCGAAGGAACTTACCGTGACCCTTGCGGAGAGTTACCCGAAGAAGAGCCACACCACCCGTTTCCTGCGGGGCAGCCTGGAGCTGTCGGACGGAACGGTGAAGCTGCGGCTGCCCCAAAGTCAGGGCAATGTCGTCGTCAGCAGTATGATTGGAAGTAATGTGATCGCCGTAGTGCCCGCCGGAAGCGGACCGCTCCCGGCAGGCACCCGGCTGAAAGGATTTATGATATGAAAAAAATCAGAGTGGAAGACGCTGTCGGTATGGCCCTGTGCCATGACATTACCGCCATGCGCGACGGCTTTAAGGGCGCGGCCTTCAAGCGGGGCCATGTGATCACCCAAGAGGATATTCCCGCCCTGCTGGATCTGGGAAAGCGCACGGTTTTCGTGTGGGAGGAAAACGCAGGGGAGATCCATGAGGAGGACGCGGCTCTGCGCATGGCCGCCATGGCTCCCGTGGAGGGTGCCCACTATACCGCCCCCTCCGAGGGCAAGGTGCTGCTGATGGCCGATCAGCGCGGTATGTTCCGCGTGGACACGGCCCTTTTGCAGAAAATCAACTCCATCGGCGACATCACCATCTCCACGCTGCCGGACCACTACCCCGTGGAGCCGGGTGCGCGGCTGGCGTCCATGCGCATCGTGCCCCTCGTCACCAAGGAGGAGCAGATCCTCCGGGCAGAGCAGCTCTGCGCGGAGAAGAAGCTGCTGGATCTGCGGCCCTATCAGGAGAAGAAGCTGGGTGTCATCATCACCGGCTCCGAGATCTATTCCGGCCGCATCCGGGACAAATTTGAGCCGGTGGTCCGGGCGAAAATGAAGCAGTATCCCGCTCAGATTCTGGGCGTGACCATCTGCGACGACAATCTGGACATGATCACCTCGGAGGCAAAGAAATTCCTGGATCAGGGCGCGGACTTTCTGATCTTCACCGGCGGTATGTCGGTGGACCCGGACGACCTGACGCCCACCGCCATCCGCACCCTGGGCGCGGACATCGTGACCCACGGCGTTCCGTCCCAGCCGGGCAATATGACTTTGGTGGCCTATCTGGGTGAAACCGCCATTCTCGGCGTTCCCGGCGCTGCCATCAGCCTGCCAACGACGATATTCGACGTGCTTCTGCCCCAGATCTTCGCCGGCGACAGAATCACCAAGGCCGACCTGATCCGCCTCGGCGACGGCGGCCTGTGCCAGCTCTGCAAGAGCTGCCATTTCCCCAACTGCACCTTCGGGAGATACTGAGATGCTGGACGCTTACGGCAGGAAGATCACCTATCTCCGCCTCTCCGTGACAGAGCTGTGCAATCTCCGCTGCCGCTACTGTATGCCGGAGGACGGCGTGTGCAAGAAGCGCCATGAGGAGATGCTCACGGAGGAGGAAATGCTCTGCGCCGTGGAGGCGGCGGCCTCCCTCGGCGTGACCAAGCTGCGTATCACCGGTGGGGAGCCGCTGGTCAAGCGGAACATCCTTTCCATCTGCCGCAGAACCGCCGCCGTGGAGGGCATCGGCGAGGTGTGCCTCACCACCAACGGTCTGCTGCTTCCCCAGCTTGCCCAGCCTCTGCGGGAGGCAGGCGTCCGGCGGGTCAATTTAAGCCTTGATACCCTGGACGAAAAGAAGTATACTTATATCACCAGACGCGGCTCGTTACGGCAGGCGCTGGACGGTCTGGAAGCCGCCCTCGACGCCGGATTTGAACGGGTCAAGATCAACACCGTCCTCATCGGCGGCTTCAATGACGACGAGATTCCGGCGTTGGCACGGCTGACACAGCAGTATCCCGTGGACGTGCGCTTTATCGAGCTGATGCCCATGTATGACAGCGGGGATTTCGGCCCCCGGGCCTATCTCCCCGGTTCCGTCGTGACAGAGCATCTGCCGGAGCTGAAGCCCCAGCCTGACGGCGACGGCGTTGCAAAGCTCTACCGTCTGCCCGGCGCACTGGGGAACATCGGCATCATCAGCCCCATCAGCGCCCATTTCTGCGGCGCGTGCAACCGCATCCGCCTGACGGCGGACGGAAAGCTGAAGCCCTGCCTCCACTCCACCTTGGAGTATTCCGTCAAGGGTCTGGACTTTGCCGGGATGCAGGCGCTGCTGCGGCAGGTCATTCTGGAAAAGCCCCGGTGGCACGGCGAGCTGTCTGCCGACCACAGAAGTCAGGCCGGGCGCAATATGAACGAGATCGGAGGGTAAGCCATGGATGCCATTCCGGTGATCGCCTTTGCCGCCTATTCGGGCACGGGAAAGACCACCCTCATCGAGCAGCTCATCCCGCGCCTGCGGGCAAAGGGGCTGCAGCTGGCCGTCATCAAGCACGACGGTCACCGCTTCGACATCGACCGCGAGGGAAAGGATTCCTGGCGCTTTACGAGAGCCGGCGCGGAGGTGTCGATCATCAGCTCGGCGGAAAAGACCGCCCTCATTGAGCAGCGGCCCCGCACGCTTGCAGAGCTGCTGCAGGCCCTGCCGCCGGTGGATATGGTTCTGGTGGAGGGCTATAAAAATGAGCCGCTGCGGCAGATCGGCATCAGCCGGAAAGCCTGCGGCAAGGGGCTGCCCAAGGCCCCGGAGCATTACGCTGCCATTGTGACCGACGAGGACATGGAGACGACAGTCCCGGTGTTTTCTCTGGAGGATTACGACGGCATTACGGAGTTTATTATGGAAAACAGCAAGGATTTTACACATTTTAACGGACAGGGACGGGCCAAAATGGTCAATGTGGGGGAGAAGGAGATCACCCACCGTACGGCCACGGCGGCGGCGCGGGTCCTGGTCAGCCCGGAGACCTTCCGGCTCATCCAGAGCGGCGGCATGAAAAAAGGCGACGTGCTGACGGTGGCGCAGATCGCGGGAATTATGGGTGCCAAGCGCACGCCGGACCTGATCCCCATGTGCCACCCGGTGCAGATCAATGGTGCCGACCTGACGCTGGAGCTGGACGAGGCGCGCTGCAGCGTGGAGATTCGGGCCACCGTCACCTGCGACGGGCGCACCGGCGTGGAGATGGAGGCCCTGACCGCCGTTTCCACAGCGGCGCTGACGGTCTACGATATGTGCAAGGCGGTGCAGAAGGATATGGTGATCTCGGACATCCGCCTGCTGAGCAAGACCGGCGGCGTCCATGGAGAATTTCATCGGGAGGAATCGGTATGACGAAGTATTCTGCGGCGGTGATCACCGTCAGTGACAAGGGCTATCGCGGCCAGCGTGAGGACACCAGCGGACCGGCCCTTTGTGCCATGCTGGAGCAGGACGGCTGGGACGTCTGTTACCGGGCGCTGGTCCCGGACGAAACGGAAGAAATTCAGAAGCAGCTCATAAAGTGCAGCGACGAGCTGAGAATCGCGCTGGTTCTGACCACCGGCGGCACCGGCTTTTCCCCCAGAGACATTACGCCGGAGGCGACCAAGGCCGTCATCGAGCGCGAGACGCCGGGAATCCCGGAGGCCATGCGGGCCGAGAGT
>CALZCW010000085.1 GCA_945635805.1 uncultured Clostridia bacterium | reverse complement strand
ACCTGGTGAAAAATCTGTTTGATTTCTGATGGAGCGGTTTTTACAGGCGGCGGTGCTGGGCGTGCTGACGGTGATACTGACCTCCCTGTTCAAGCAGAAGAACGCGGACCTGGCGCTCCTGCTGACCCTGGCCGGCTGTGTCCTCATTGGGATTCTGCTGGTCCAGCTTGCAGAACCCGTGGTGTCGTTCCTGTCCAAGCTGCGGAATCTGGCCGGACTGGACGCGGAGCTGATGACGCCCATGCTTAAGACCGTCGGTATCGGAATCCTGACCCAGATCGGCGCCAACATCTGCAGCGACGCGGGAGAGAATGCCATTGGGCGGCTCATTGAGGTCTGCGGCGGGATTCTGGCTCTCTATGTGGCGCTGCCATTGCTGGAAGCGGTCATTGACACGGTAGAAACCATGGCGGGAGGATATTGATGTGCCAATTTATTTTGAATAGAAATAGGTGCTTGCGTGGCATATCAATAAATTTTGATCGCCTTTTCGCTCGCCGCTGCGCGGCAACCGCGAAATATGGCTATTGATTGCTCCCCCCACGCCATCTGCTGCATCATTTAAGATTTTATTGGGGGGAGCAATCATATGCGGCGAATTTTGCTGTTTTTGATACTTTTGGCGCTGCTGACGGCCCGGGTCTCGGCGACTGACAGTATTACCGTAGACCCGGAGACTCTCGGCGTGGATACGGAGGCCCTGGAGGAAGGCCTGACGGATGAGGCTGCAGAGGCCCTTTCAGACATCACACCGGAAGGGGAGATCGACTTCTGGGGAAAGGTGAAGGACCTGTTTTTCAGCGCCCTTTCCAAGGTCGACGGCAGCTTTCACGACGGGCTGAAGCTCTGCGCCGTTCTGATCGCCATCGTTACCCTCTGTGCCGTGGTGCAGATGATCGGTTCGGGAAAGCTGCAAACCGCCGTCCTTGCGGTGGGGGCACTGGGCATTTCTGCGGCAGTCCTGGGCACCTTTTCCTCCATGCTGCGCTTGGCGGAAAGCACGGTGCAGGAATTGACCGACTACTGCGGCTTTTTGCTGCCGGTTCTTGCCTCCACAGCGGCCCTCAGCGGCAGCATGACGGCCTCTACAGCCCTCTACGCCGGTACGGTATTTTTCTCTCAACTGCTGATGCGTCTGATCTGCAAGGTTCTTCTGCCCTGCGTCTATTTTTATCTGGCAGTGGCGACAGCGGAGGCTGCTTTGTCGGAAAGTGCCCTGACGGAGTTACGGGAGCTGATCGGCTGGCTGATCTCCAAAAGCCTGCGGATCCTGCTCTTTGTGTTTCTGGCCTATATGACCGCCACCGGCGTCATCAGCGGCAGCGCAGACGCATCGGCATTAAAGGCGACAAAAGCCGCAGTTTCCGGCATGGTGCCCGTCGTGGGCGGTATGCTCTCCGACGCCTCAGAGACGATCCTGGCAGGCGCGGCCATCCTGAAAAACTCCGTGGGCGTCTTTGGAATGCTGGCGGTTCTGGCCACCTGCCTGCTGCCCTTCCTCAAGGTGGGCATCCATTATCTGCTGCTGAAGCTTACCTCCGCCGTCTGCGGAAGCGTCGGCTGCAAGGAGCATACGGGTCTTCTCAAAAACTTCTCGACAGCCATGGGCTATCTGCTGGCTATGTGTGGTACCTGCAGCCTGCTGCTGCTTATTTCAGGGGTCTGTTTTATGAAGGTGGCAGTCTGATGGAGGGAATCAAAGGATATCTGGTGGCCATTGTCGCTGCTTGTATGCTGACGGTGGTGGCAAGCGTACTGGTGCAAAAAAGCCCGCTGCGGAAGATCGTCCGGCTCATCGGCGGCATCCTGATTCTTCTGGTGGCAGTCACGCCGCTGCTCCGGCTGGACATGAGCCAGATTTCGGAATTCCTGCAGGACAGCGAATACTCCTTTGACACCTCAGCCGTGGAGCAAACATGGCAGAGCCAACTGTCCGAACACATAAAGCAGACCACAGAGACATACATTGAACAGGAAGCGGCCCGTCTGGGCGCGACGGTGCAGGCAAAGGTAACGCTGACGGAGGAGGATTACCCTGTGCCGTGCCACGCGGTCCTCATCGGAACGGTGGACGCCGACCAGTTGGAGGCGCTGAGCGAGTATATGGAAACATCCCTTGGCATTGCGCGGACAGAGCAGGAGTGGAAATTGTATGGAACGGGTGAATGAGCTTCCAAAAAAGATTCTGGCGGGACTGAAAAAATACAAGTACGCGGTGCTTGTCCTGCTGCTGGGCGTCGCCCTCATGCTTCTGCCCTTCGGCAAAAAGGAGGAAGCGCCTGAAGCGGAGGTCCAGGAGGATACGCTCACGGACGAAGCCTACGCCCAGACCCTGGAGCAGCGGTTAGAGGACATGCTCTGCCAGGTCAGCGGCGCAGGTCAGGTGCGTGTGATGCTCACGCTGCAAACAGGCAGCCGTACCGAGTATCAGACGGACACCCAGATCAGCGACAGCGAAACCCAGAGCCAGGAGGAACGGAAAACGGTGATTTTGTCCGAGGGGAGCGCATATGATAAAGCAGCAGTATCCGCAGTGCAGTATCCGCGCTTTCAGGGAGCGCTGATTCTCTGCCAGGGCGCGGACCAAAGCACTGTCCGGCTGTCCCTGGTCAACGCGGTTGCCGCACTGACCGGCTTGAGCAGTGGTCAAATCACAGTAATCAAAATGAAATGATGGAGGAATCGCAATGAAAACTTGGAAACGCAACGCCGTGATTGCCGGAGTTCTGGTCGTCGTCTGTGCCGGCATCTATCTCAACTGGCTCTACGGCGGCAGTACCCCGGAACTGACAGAAACCCTGGACGCGGACAAAATTCTGGGCGAAACGACGCTGGTGGTCAATGACACCATCGACCAGAGCGCTACGCCGGTTCTGCAGCAGCAGAGCAGCGACGAGGCTTTTGCCCAGATGCGCCTGTCGCGCCAGACCGCCCGGGATGAGACCATCACCCTGCTGCAGGAGACCATTGCTTACGCCGACGGCGAAGACGTCTCCCAGACGGACAGCCAACTCGAGCAGATAATCTCCGACGCCCTTTCCGAATCGGAGATTGAAAGTCTGGTCATCGCCAAGGGCTATGCCGACTGTGTGGCCTATATTACCGATGACGGCATCTCCCTTGCCGTTGCCATGCCGGAGGAGGGTCTGACCCAGAGTGATGTTTCCCTCCTTGCCGACATCGTCATGAGCCAGACGGACTTCAAACTGTCGGATATTCGCGTCATTGGAGTGGAATAAAGGTATTGTTTTTTTCACAAATTGTGGTATAATAACTTAAAACTATGATTGCGTTATCTCTTTCCCCGGCGCTGCCGGAAAGGAGTTTTTGAGCAGCGGTCCAGGCCGCAGATACAGAAAGGATGGTACATTACTATGTCTGAGAACAAGGAATATCTGGTGCAGCCGCAGGAAAACGGCAACATTCTGATCTCCCAGGAGGTCATCGCATCCGTTGCAGCGCTGGCTGTACGCGAGGTCGAAGGTGTTTACGGTCTGAGCATGACTGCCGGCTTTGATATCTCTGAGATCCTCGGCAAGAAGAACCTTCGCAAGGGCATCAAGGTAGTATTCCAGGATGACGAGGTTGAGATCTCCTGCAATCTCATCGTGAAAATGGGCGCAGAGGTCATGACCGTGGCGAAAACCGTCCAGGAGGCCATCGTCAATGAAGTGACTTCTATCACCGGCTGCCGTCCTGCCCGCGTCAACGTCAACGTCTGCGGTGTCGCAGTGCCCAAAACTGCAAAATGATATCCGGGGTGCGAACAGCACCCCTTATTTCCGTACATAAAGGAGATTTCTATGACACGTTCTAACGCCCGTGAGCTTGCGGCGCACCTGATCTACGAAATGGATTATACCGGCCAGTCGCCGGACGAAGCACTGGAAATACGCCTGGAGCAGGCCTATTATAACGCCCTGGCAGAGGAAAACGACGTCTACGCGGAGCGCCCCAGCAAGAAGCAGCTTGCCTATATCCGTGCTTGTGTGGAGGGCGTTGCGGAGCATTCTCAGGAGCTGGACGAGCTGATCTCCAGGTATTCCATCGGCTGGAATCTGCACCGCATCTCCCGATTCACCAAGGCGGCGCTGCGTCTGGCGATCTACGAGATTCTCTATTTGGAGGACGTCCCTACCGGCGTCGCCATCAACGAATGTGTCGAGCTGACCCGGAAATATGAGGAGGAGGACGTAGTGGCCTTTGTCAACGGCATCCTCGGCTCCTTTGCCCGCAGCTTGAAGGAGAAGGAAGAATGACCGTTCTGGCCTTTGATACCAGTAACTATACCACCTCCGTCGCCATGTTTGACGGCAGGGAGGGGCATAACTGTTCGCGCCTGCTGGAGGTTGCCCAGGGCAGTTTAGGCCTGCGGCAAAGTGACGCGCTCTTTTCTCATGTAAAACGCCTGCCGGAATTGACCGACAGGCTGTTTTCCGATTTTGGGCCCTGCAAATTTGACGCCTTCGGTGTCAGCACCCGTCCCCGGGCGGTGGAAGGCTCCTACATGCCCTGTTTTCTGGCAGGGGAATCCCAGGCGCGGGTTTTGGGCGCGACCCTGGGTATCCCGGTCTATGGGTTTTCC
>CALZCW010000084.1 GCA_945635805.1 uncultured Clostridia bacterium | reverse complement strand
GAGGGAGGAAAAGCGGTTCCCCATGTTCTCACCTACCTATTCATACTGTGACAGTCTATGCGCCGCAGGAGAGAAAAAGTACGGCCAAACGCCTTATGACTCATGCATTTTATATTTATCTATAGTGTTTTGCCCCAGTTGTAGGAACTTTTTCCTTGCAGCGGCGTCATAGAAACGGTATACTTAATAACATATGCAGAAAACGGAAGGAGAAGGCGTGATGAGAGGAAAGAACAAATGTAAAATCCTAAAACAGATCCGTCAAAAAATCGCCGACGAAAACGACATTCCGCTTGTGACGCGGGAATGCAGCTATCAGGGTGAATGCAGCGGCACATGCCCGAAGTGTGAGCAGGAGCTGCGCTATTTGGAGCAGCAGCTTGCCCGCAGGCAGGCGTTGGGCAAGAAGGTCACCGTGACGGCGCTGGCGGCGGGAATGATCGCCTCCCTGACAGCCTGCCCCGCGCCGGAGCATACGGACACGCCGTCTGAAAGTACGACACTGGTCACGGAGAACACCCAGCAGACAGACGATACTTTCTTCCAAACCGTCGGTATCGTGGACATGTCAACGGATGAAACTGAGGAATGTGACCCAAGCGTCTGTACGGAGCCCCCAACAGAGACGGACGAGACGGAAGAGCCCTTTGAGCTTGCAGGCGACGTTGTCTATGTGCCCGAAGAGTGAGCCCCTGTTTCCGCTTCTGCGCATTGCCCGCCTGCGGATGGAGATCGACGGCGAGGGCGTGACCAGCCTCGTTGCAGGCACCGGTTGCCCGCTTTCCTGCAAGTGGTGTCTCAATGCAGCCGTATTGCGGCAGCCTCCCACACCGGTCACGGCGCGGGAGCTGTATGACCGGGTCAAAATCGACGACCTTTATTTTCGCGCAACGGGCGGCGGCATCACCTTCGGCGGCGGAGAGGCCCTGCTCCACGCGGCCTTTTTCCGGGCCTTCCGGGAGGTCTGCGGCGATAACTGGCACATCTGCGCGGAGACCTCGCTCCATGTTCCCCGCGGGCTTGTGGAAACTGCGGCGGAGACGGTGGACGGCTTCGTCATCGACATCAAGGATATGAATTCTGAGATCTACCGTCGTTATACGGGCGGAGATGCCGGGCTGGTGCAGGAGAATCTGGCGTATCTGCTGGGCAAGGTTGGCCCGGAGCGCCTGCTGGTCCGCGTGCCGCTGATCCCCGACTTCAACACGCCCGCCGACTGCGACACCAGCGAACAAAAGCTGCGAGCCATGGGCGTTACCCGCATTGACCGGTTTTCCTATATCCGGCGGGAGGTCTAAGACACACAGATGGCCTTGCGCAGGGAGGTAATGGCATTCTTTTCCAACCGGGACACCTGGGCCTGGGAGATACCCACCTCGCCGGCCACCTCCATCTGGGTCTTGCCGTCGAAAAACCGCAGGGAGAGGATCCGCTTTTCCCTGGGATTGAGGTTGGAGATGGCCTCCCGCAGAGCGATCCGCTCCAGCCAGCGCTCGTCGGTGTTTTTTGTGTCCTTCACCTGATCCATCACCGTCAGCGGGTCGCCGCCGTCGGAATAGACCGGCTCATAGAGGGACACCGGCGCGGAAATGGCGTCCATGGCGTTGGAGACGGTCTCCGTCGGCAGCTCCAGCCGCCCGGCGATCTCCTCCAGCGTCGGCTCCCGGGAGCTTTCGGTCATCATGGCCTCCTTGCACTGCAGCACCCGGTAGGCCGTGTCGCGGACGCTGCGGGAAACACGGATGGCGCTGTAATCCCGCAGGTAGCGCTTGACCTCGCCCTCGATCATGGGCACGCCGTAGGTGCTGAAGCGCACATTGAGGTCGGTGTTGAAATTGGCGATGGCCTTGAGCAAACCCACACAGCCCACCTGAAACAGGTCATCGGGATTTTCGCCCCGGCCCAGAAATTTTTGTATCACCGAAAGGACCAGCCGCAGATTTCCCTCGATGAGCTGGTTGCGGGCCTCCTCGTCGCCCTGACGGGAGCGCTTGAGCAGCTCCACCATTTCCTCGTTTTTCAGCGTTTTCAGGCGGGCGGTGTTGACCCCGCAGATTTCGACCTTTCCCTGCATGAGAAGTCCTCCGTTTCGTATTTCTGCCAACAGTATTTCCCAAGAAACGGTTTTCATTCGGCGGACCCGGCCCGCAGAAATTGACAGGCGGACGGCTTTGTCATAATTCGGCACTTTGACTGAAAGCAGGGAACGCTACGTTCTTTATTCTGTTACGCGTCGCAGAATTTTCGGGCGCTTTTGAGAAAATCCGAACATTTTCGACGTGTTCCGTCATAAATTGGTTTACATAACTCTAAATTATCGGTGATTTCACGTTGTTATTGAAACCGAATATTCTCTGCGCACCATGCAAATATGCAGTGGAATTCTTCTGGCGGCCGATGGCAGATCAGGAAAAAACCGCAGGTTTTTCAAGAGTTTTGCACATTTTGCACAGGCTTTTGCACAGTTTGCCCTGTGCAAAGAATTTTCGCATACTCTGCATGGCTGGTTTACATAACTCTATATCAAGAATTCTTACGGATTGTGCAATATTTTCCCGGAGCAACGCCCTGCCACGCTACGCAGCCACTGCGGTGAAAGCTGTCGGTTCTGCTGTCCGCCGAATTTGTCATCCAGCGGACATTTTTCCGGCCGGAAGGACGTTTTCCTGAAAAATTTTTGCAAAAAGCGAAAAAAACTATTGATTTTACGCCATCTCCCCGCTATAATATATTTCTGCATGAAGAAAAACACGCGGTTTTATATACCATCACCGTAAGAGGAGGTGCAACCATGCCCAACATCAAGTCCGCGAAGAAGAGAGTTTCTCTGTCCCGTGCCGCCAACGAGAAGAACAAGATGGCCAAGTCCGCTCTGAAGACCACCATCAAGAAGTTTGACGCCGCTGTTGCTACCGGTGACAAGGCCCAGGCCGGCGCTGCCTACACCACAGCCGTCGCCGCTGTTGACAAGGCTGTGAACAAGGGAATCCTTCACAAGAACAACGCCGCCCGCAAGAAGAGCAGCATGACGCTGAAGATCAACGCCATGGCGTAAGCAAATATGGATTATTCCGCCTGACGGAGCTTTCCGTCAGGCTTTTGCTTTATTTATCACGCCTTGCCAAACGGCGGAAAAGCGTCTATAATATAGATATATCAACATATCAACAAGCAAGGAGGTGCGGTCATGGCGCAGGCCACCGATTCCATCCGTGTTCTGCCGGGCATCGGCCCGAAAAAGGCGGAGCTGTTTGCCAAGCTGGGCGTTACGACCCTGGCAGACCTGATCCGCTTCTATCCCCGCGATTACGAGGACCGCACCCGGCTGCTGCCCATCGCCTCCCTGGAAGCGGACAGTCCGGCCTGCTTTATCGCCTCGGTGGTCACCAATCCCCAGACCTACCGCATTCCCAAGCCCGGCGGCAGGCATCTGGAATATACCAAGGTCGCCGTGGCAGACCACACCGGGCGGCTGAATCTGACCTTTTTCAACGCCTCCTACACTGCCGGGCGTCTGCAGCGCGGCGAGACCTATTGCTTCTACGGTGCCCTGACCGGGGACTATCTGGGCTATTCCATGACCAATCCCCTCTTTGAGCCGGTTGACGCGGCAGGGACGGTGACCCGCTGCATCATGCCCATCTATCCGCTAACCGCCGGTCTGACCAATAAGCAGGTCCTCTCGGCGGTCCAGGCGGCCATGGCGCGCTGCGGCGTGACGGAGACGCTGCCGGAGTCCGTCCGGCAGGCCTACGGCCTGTGCGACGCGGCCTGCGCCCTTCGAGAGGTCCATATGCCCTCCTCCGCTGAGGCTCTGGAGGCGGCGCTGAAGCGGCTCACCTTTGAAGAGTTCTATATTTTCTCCGCCGCCCTTGCCATGCTTCGGGCAAAGCGGACGGTCTACACCGCCCCGCCCATGGACACGGGCCATATGGATACCTTTTACAATGCCCTGCCCTTTACCCTGACCGGTGCCCAGCGCCGCGCCGTGGAGGAGATCCTGGTGGATTTCCGCTCCGGTCGGCCCATGAGCCGTCTGGTCCAGGGCGATGTAGGCAGCGGCAAGACCATGGTGGCGGCTGCGGCGGCCTACTGCGCGGCGAAAAACGGCCGGCAGACGGCCCTGATGGCCCCAACGGAGATCCTGGCAAAGCAGCATTTTGACCGTCTTGCCCCGCTGTTTTCGGCCCTGGGCGTCCGCTGCGCCCTGCTGACCGGCTCCCTGAGCCCCGCAAAAAAGAAGGAGCTGCGACAGAAGCTGGCAGACGGGGGATTTGACCTGGTCATCGGCACCCACGCGCTTCTGACCGAGTCCACGGTCTTTTCCGATCTGGGCCTGGTCATTGCCGACGAGCAGCACCGTTTCGGCGTTGCCCAGCGGGCGGCCCTCCTGGCCAAGGGGCAGCAGCCCCACCTGCTCATCATGTCGGCCACCCCCATTCCCCGCACTCTGGCACTGCTGCTCTACGGCGATCTGGACGTGTCGGTCATCGACGAGCTGCCGCCGGGGCGTCTTCCGGTGGAGACCTTCCTGGTGGACGAACGCTACCGCACCCGTCTCAACGGCTTTATCCGCAGGCAGGCGGAGGAGGG
>CALZCW010000083.1 GCA_945635805.1 uncultured Clostridia bacterium | reverse complement strand
ACATACTCGTAAAGGTAGACGTCGTTGGTGTCGTCGAAGGCCTCCAGAGCGATGTACTGCTTCTCATCCAGGTCAAAAACGCCCATGATGCCGCATTCAAAGCTCTCTCCGTCGTCGAACTCCAGGGTGAGGATCTCATCCTCGGAATACTGTGCGCGTTTGTCTTCCATATTCATAACCTCCTTACAGTGGTATCCTCAGTATAACGTCTTTCGGCCCAAAGCGCAAGCCTATTCTTCTAAAAATTGCCGGTAGGCCGTGGGAAGGCCGATGCGTTCTTTCAGCTCGGAGGGGGTGACCCAGGTGAAGCGGGCCTCCGCGCCGCATTCCAGATAGCAGCCGGTCAGCTCCCACTGGACATGGGTGAAGATATGCTGCCGCCGGACGACCTTCTCCACGTTGCGGGGCTTGATGCCCCAAGCCTCTGCCTGAGAGAGGGCGTCTTTCAGGTCCAGAGCGCCCGGAACATCGGGAAGCTGCCAAAGCCCCGCCAGCAGACCGGAGGCGGGACGCTTGCACACGGCGAGCTTTTCGCCGCAGCGGAGGATAAAGACGGTGCGCTCTTCGACCCTGCGGGGCTTTTTCGCCGCCTTGACGGGATATTTTGTCTCCGTGCCGGCAAGGTGCGCCCGGCAAAGCTCCCGCAGCGGGCAGCTTTCGCACAGGGGCGCACCGTTGGGCAGGCAGACTGTGGCACCCAGCTCCATGAGAGCCTGGGTGAAATCGCCGCAATGCCCCCGGGGATAGACCTCTGCCAGACGGCGGGCCGTTTCCCGCTTGACGCGTTCGTCGGTGACGGGTGCGTCGTCGGCAAGAAAGCGGGAGAGCACCCGCAGGACGTTGCCGTCCACTGCCGGCGTGGGCAACTCAAAGCAGATGGAGCAAATGGCCCCCGCCGTATAAGGCCCGATGCCGGGCAGAGCGCGAATTTCGTCATAGGTGCGTGGAAACACGCCGCCGTATTCGTCCACGATGCACTGCGCGGCCTTTTGCAGATTGCGGACGCGGCTGTAGTAACCCAGGCCCTCCCAGAGCTTGAGCAGCTCGTTTTCCTCCGCCCGGGCCAGAGCGCCGACGGTGGGAAGCCGCTCCAAAAACCGCTCATAATACCCCCGCACCGCCTCCACGCGGGTCTGCTGGAGCATGATCTCCGACAGCCACACATGGTACGGTTCCTTGTCCCGCCGCCAGGGAAGCTCCCGGCGGTGCTGTGTGAACCAGGGAAGCAGCAGGGAAGGCAATTGCTTTAATATCACTGATTTTTCTCCGTTGTTGTCTTGCGGCGTCTGCGCCTGACCGGTTTGCGGCGGGCAGCCAACTCGTCAAATTTTGCGGCGGCGTCCGACGCGCCCTCATAGATCAGACGGCTGACCCGCATGGTCCCATCCGTCTCCTTCTGCAGGCGGATGCGGATCAGATATCGCCCGTGCTCCGGACACTCAGCCATGGTCATATAGCGCCGCCCCTCCTGGGAGATCCAGGCACCGTTGGGCATGGGCGCGCCGCACTGGGGGCAGTGGCTTTTCAGCTCTGTCATGGCGCTGATGGCCTTGGCCTTGTCCTCATAGCCCCGGAACACCGACCGGCCGATACAGCCCTCGGGAGGGGTGCCGTGGAAGCCGTCGGTATGGCTGCGAAGGGCCTGGGCGTATTCCGCAATACCCCGCTTCAGGTCCAGGCGGCTGCAGATGAGGGCCGTGTGGTAGGCGTCGCCCAGGGCATCGTGGGCCGGGCGGCTGGGCTCGATGCCGACCAGCTCCATGGCCGAGGACAGGGACTTCTGGGAGGAGCCGCAGCCCGTCTGCGCGTTGAAGATCATCTGGGCGTTGTACCACTGGGTGATCCAGTCCGGCTCGCCGTCGTGGAGGAGGATGTTGTCCTCCAAAACCGTGATGTCATCAAAGCCCCAGGTGAGGAAAATGCACTCGCCGCCGATCCACTGGCGGAAGCGGGCCAGGGCCTCGGGGAAGGGAAGACCCTCCTCCCGCAGACGGGCATCGCGCAGACCCGTCAGCTTGGAGACACGGCTGTTGAGCTTTTTATAATACTTTGGACGGACCAAAACCTGAAATTCGTCGGCTACCGTGCCGTTTTCCAACAGGCGTACGGCGCCGATCTGGATGATCTCGCCGTGAATCTCCACCGGCAGGATCTGCTGAGCGGCGCGGGAACCGGGCCACGGCTGATTCCATTCCATATCCAAAACAATATACTGCATTCCGTGTCCCTCCTTTCATAACTCCAATCATCATATCACAGTTTTTCCGCCGCCGCAATCATTACCATGATAAAGTTTTGACATTTTGCTTCCGGTGCGGTATAATAATGCCTGCAAAACTTTGCCATTGCCGCCCGGACTGCGGCAGGAAAACGGAGGTATTCTCATGATACAGATACACAACGAGGGCGTTTTTTATCACGGCGGGAGTCTGGTCCCCGCAGCCCAATGCGCGGGCAGCGCGGCGGAGGGACGCAAAAAGACCATTGCCTACGGTATTTTGTCCGCTCATAATACCTCCGGGAATATGGATGCGCTGCGGCTGAAATTCGATGCCATGGCCTCTCACGACATCACCTACGTGGGCATCATCCAGACGGCGCGGGCTTCCGGGCTGGAACGATTTCCGCTGCCCTATGTGCTGACCAACTGCCACAACTCCCTGTGCGCTGTCGGCGGCACCATCAACGAGGACGACCATGTTTTCGGCTTGTCGGCGGCCAAACGGTACGGCGGCGAATTTGTTCCCGCCCACCAGTCCGTCATCCACAGCTATATGCGCGAGATGTACGCCGGCGGCGGCCGGATGATCCTCGGCTCCGACTCCCATACCCGCTACGGCGCTTACGGCACCATGGCCATCGGCGAGGGCGGCCCGGAACTGGTCAAGCAGCTTCTCTGCAAGACCTATGACATCGCCTATCCCCGTGTGGTCGCTGTCCATCTGACCGGCAGACCCAGAGCCGGTGTCGGCCCTCAGGATGTGGCCCTTGCCATCATCGGCGCGACTTTCAAGCAGGGTACGGTCAAAAACAGCGTCATGGAGTTTTTCGGCGACGGCGTGGGCAATCTGTCTATGGACTACCGCAACGGCATCGACGTGATGACCACGGAGACGAGCTGCCTGTCCTCCGTCTGGCAGACGGATGAGACGGTGAAAAGCTCCCTGACAGCCCACGGAAGACCCGAGGCCTACCATCAGCTTTCCGCCCAGGAGGGTGCTTATTACGACGCGGCCATCGAGGTGGATCTGTCCAAAATCGAGCCGATGATCGCGCTGCCCTTCCACCCCTCCAATACCTATACCATTCGTGAATTCAACGAGAATCTGGAGGACCTGCTCCACAGCGTGGACGAAAACGCCGTGGAAACGCTGGGCCTGAAGAAGACGCCGGAGCCTCTGGCAAAGAAGATCCGCGGCGGCAGATTCTATGCCGACCAGGGCGTGATCGCAGGCTGCTCCGGCGGCACGTATCAGAATCTGGTCAAAGCGGCGGAAATTCTGGGCGGCAGGCCCCTGGGCAGCGACCGCTTCTGGCTGTCCTGCTATCCTGCCAGCCAGCCGGTCCTCATGGAGCTGCTGCGCACCGGTGCGTTGGAAAAGCTGATCGCCTCCGGCGTATCCGTCCGAAGTGCCTTCTGCGGACCCTGCTTCGGCGCGGGAGACGTGCCTGCCAACGGTGCCTTCTCCATCCGCCACTCCACCCGTAATTTCCCCAACCGCGAAGGCTCCAAGCCCTCCGATGGACAAGTGGCCTATGTGGCGCTGATGGATTCCCGGTCCATTGCCGCCTCCGCTCTCAACGGCGGCGCCATCACCCCGGCGACGGACCTGGCGGAGCTGACGGAGGATCCGTCCTTCCTCGAGTATCATTTCAACGCCGCGCCCTATGAGCGGGTCTACCACGGCGTCGGCAAGCCCGACCCCAAGGAGCCGCTGGTGCTTGGCCCCAACATCGCCGACTGGCCTGAGCAGATCGCCCTGCCGGAGAACCTGCTGATCACCGTCGCCTCGGCCATCTACGACCCGGTCACCACCACCGACGAGCTGATCCCCTCCGGAGAGACCTCGTCCTACCGCAGCAATCCGCTGCGTCTGAGCGAATTCGCCCTGAGCCGCAAGGACCCGGCCTATGTGGGTCGCGCCAAGGCGGTCCTGGCAGAGGAAAAGCGCCGCCGCGCCGGTGAGACGGTGGATATGCTGGGCTATGATCCCAAGACCACCGGCCTGGGCAGCGCCGTCATGGCTATCCGCCCGGGCGACGGTTCCGCCCGCGAGCAGGCGGCTTCCTGCCAGCGTGTGCTGGGCGGTGTGGCCAACCTCTGCGAGGACTTTGCCACCAAGCGCTACCGCAGCAACGTCATCAACTGGGGCATGGTGCCCTTTACGGTGGAGAATATTGCTCAATACGATATCCAGCCGGGAGACCGGATCTATGTCGAGGGTATTCGCAAGGCGTTGGAGACGGACACCTCCTGTATTGACGGCGTCCTGCTGCAGGGTGACCGCCGCCGCACCATCCGCCTGAAGCTGGAGCGCCTGAGCCGCGAGGAGCGGGACATCATCCTCTCCGGCTGTCTGATCAACTATTACGCCTGATA
>CALZCW010000082.1 GCA_945635805.1 uncultured Clostridia bacterium | reverse complement strand
GCGGCGATGCCGTATTCCGCCGTTTCGTGCATCTCCCAGGTGCGGATCTGCACCTCGAAGGGGATGCCCTCCTGGCCGATGACGGTGGTGTGGAGGCTCTGATACATATTGGGCTTGGGGGTGGAGATATAGTCCTTGAAGCGTCCGGGGACCAGGTTGAACAGGTCGTGGATGTGGCCCAGGACGTTGTAGCAGTCGGGGATGGTGTCGACGATGACGCGGAAGGCGTACAGGTCGTAAAGCTCGTCGATGGTTTTTTTCTGGGTCTGCATCTTGCGGTAGATGGAGTAGACGTGCTTGATGCGGCCGTAGATGGTGCCGTGGATGCCTACCGCCGACAGCCGCGTGGTGATCTTGCTCTGGATGGCCCGCATGAAATTGTCGGCCTCCTTCTGGTGGTCTGCCAGATACTGCATGATCTCGTTGTAGCCCGCCGGGTCCAGATATTTTAAGCTGGTGTCCTCCAGCTCCCACTTGATCTTCTGCATACCAAGACGGTGTGCCAGAGGCGCGTAGATGTCCATAGTCTCGCGGGACTTGGAGATCTGCTTGGCAGGCGTCTGGTATTCCATGGTGCGGGTGTTGTGGAGGCGGTCACAGATTTTGATAAGGATCACGCGGATGTCCTTGCTCATGGCCATGAACATCTTGCGCAGATTCTCCATCTGCTGCTCCTCCAGAGTGGAATATTCCACGCGGGTCAGCTTGGTGACGCCCTCCACCAGCGCGGCCACGGTGGAACCGAACTGGCGGGCGATCTCGTCGTAGGTGGAATCGGTATCCTCGATGCAGTCGTGGAGGATGGCACCTAAAATGGCGTCGGTGTCCAGACCGGTCTCCGCGACGATCTCCGCCACGGCCAGAGGATGGATGATATAGGGGGAGCCGTCCTTGCGCTTCTGGCCCTCGTGCTTGGCTCTGGCATACTCCACGGCGCGGTCGATGAGGGCCATGTCCGCCTGGGGGCAGTGGAGGGCAATGCTCCGCTTCATGCTTTCATAATGTTCGGCAAAGGTTTCCATTTAAGCACCTCGCAGTCTGTGATAAAGCCGGCTGTTTTCCAGCGGATTCTTTCCGCAGCCGGGGCGCAGCCGTACCTCCACCAGGGAACGATCCCTGCGGAGAGTCAAAAACCCCAGCTCTGCCAAAATGGCAAGGCAGCTCAGGGTGCGGCGGATGCTGTGGCGGCCGCCGGTATAGGCGCAGATGGCCGCCGCCAGGTCCGAAAGCTCACAGCGCAGAAACTGGCCGTTGGGCGCGGCGGCGCGCAGATAGTGCCAGACGTCGATGATGTCCGACCGCTCCGGCGCAATGGCCGCAAGCTCACTGTCCGACAGCTCCACACCGGCACTGAAGCGGTCAAAGAGGGCGCTGGGAGAGCAGCGGCGCAGATCGATGAGGCTGAGCTGCACCGTCCGCAGGCCCCGGTATTCGTTGATCTGCAGGTGGAAAGCCACGTCCACCCGTTCGCCTACGGCGAGCTTTTTCGCAAGGCTGCCGCCGGAAAAATAGATGGCCTGCAGCGCTGTGCCGTCTCTGGCCCGCAGAAACAGGCGCAGATGCTTGCCGTTGCCGACGGTGCCGAGACGCTCCACCACGGTCTCGCTGAGGCAGAATACCGGCTTGGAGCAGCCGGTGCCGCAGGGCTCCAATTCCGAAAGCCTCTCGGCGTTCTCCAGCGTCAGCAGGTCCCCCGGAACCTCGCAGTCGATCTCCAGAGCGGAGCGTGCCAGCCCCGAAGCGGAAAAAGCCTCCGCCCGCTGGCAGATGGCCCGGCGAAACAGGTCGATGTTGCTCCGCTGAATGGTAAAGCCCGCCGCCAGCTCGTGGCCGCCATAGCCCTCCAAAAGGTCCGACAGCTCCGACAGGGCGGAAAAGAGATTGAAGCCGCCGTAGGAACGGGAGGAGGCCTTGCCCCGGTCGCCGTTGAGACAGATCAAAAAGGTCGGGCGGCAGTATTCCTCGCTGAGACGGGAGGCGACGATGCCCACCACACCCTGGTGCCAGTTCTCTCCGGCCAGGACGATGGCGCTGTCGGCGCCATGCTTTCCCCGCAGGCGGCCGGCAGCTTCCCGGTAAATTTCATGCTCCGTGGCCTGCCGCTCCCGGTTGAGGCGGCAGAGAGTCTCGGCCAGCTCGGCGGCTTTGGCCTCGTCGTCGGTCAGAAACAGCTCCACCGCCAGCTCCGCGTGCTCCATGCGGCCGGCGGCATTGATCCGGGGGGCCAGAACATAGCCGATGGTGGTGGCGGTGATGGGCTGGGTGTCGCAGCCGCAGGCGGCCATCAGGGCGCGGATGCCCAGACGCCGGGGCTTTTGCAGGGCTTCAAGACCCTGAACCACCAGACGGCGGTTTTCCCCGCACAGGGGCATGACATCGGCGATGGTGCCCAGGCAGAACAGGTCGCAGTAGCGCGCGGCCAGCTCCTCCTGGTTGCCGTGGAGGGCAGCGGCCAGCTTGAAGGCAATACCCACGCCGGAAAGATTGGTGTGGGGATAGGTGCGGTCGGGGCGGTGGGGGTCCACCACGGCGTCGGCGCGGGGCAGGGTGTCCTTACATTCGTGGTGGTCCGTCACCACCAGGCGGATGCCCAGTCGGGCACACAGCTCCGCCTCCTGCAGGGCGGTGATGCCGCAGTCGACGGTGATGATCAGACCAACGCCCTGCTCATGGAGGTCAAAGATGGCGCTCTCGTTGAGGCCGTAGCCCTCCTCCAGGCGTCCGGGAATGTGACAGACGCAGTCGGCGCCCAGACTGCGCAGATAGTCGGTCAAAAGACAGGTGGCGGTGATGCCGTCCACGTCGTAGTCGCCGAAAACGGCGATCTTCGTATGATTCTCCATGGCCTGACGTACCGCACGGGCGGCGGCGTCCATTTCCTTCATGGCAAAGGGGTCAAGGAGGGGAGCGCCGCAGTCCAGCAGCGCGGCAGCCTGCTCCGGCGTGTCGCAGCCCCGCCCGCTGAGAACGCAGGCGGTCAGAACGCCGTAGCCCGCGTCGCATAACGATTCCACGCAGGCGCGCTTCGGCGACGAAATATTCCAAGTTCCGTACTTCACTCGATACCATCCCATTTTATTTTTTCTTTTTATTATAACAGATTTTTCTCCGGTACACAATAGGAGGATGGGGAGAAACTCATATCCGAAGCTGAGAATTTTGCCGGGAGGGGAGGCAGAGCGTGAGATTTTTCCGAAAGCTGGCGGCGGTGCTGGTGGTTCTGGGCTGCCTTGCCGGGTTCGTTTTGTGGGAAAATGTGTCCGTGCAGACGGAGGAGTTTTCCGTCACGCTGGCCTCGCTGCCGGCGGAATTTGACGGTCTGCGCTTGGTGGTGCTGGCAGACCTCCACGGGCGGCAGTTTGGGCAGGACAGCGCCGCCCTTTTGGAGAAGGTCAGAGAGGCAAAGCCCGATCTGATCTGCCTGACCGGCGACCTGTTTGACGAGGACACGGACCTTTCCATGCTGCCGCCGCTGCTGGAGGGCCTGACGGCGCTGGCACCGGTTTGCTATGTGACAGGGAACCATGAGTGGCAGGTGAAGGAGCTGCGGCAGGTCCTTGCCTCCATGGAGGCAGCGGGGGTGACCGTGCTGCAGAACGAATATGCCCTGCTGCGGCGGGGAGAGGCGACCCTGGTGGTGGCGGGGGTGGACGATCCCTGCGGACCGGCGGACAAGAAAACGCCCCGGGCCCTGGTGGAGGAGATCCGGGCGGAGCAGGGCGACCCCTGCATCCTCATGCTCTCCCACCGCAACGACGAGCTGCCCCTGTGGGCAGGCCTCGGCGTGGATCTGGTTCTCAGCGGCCACTGCCACGGCGGCGTGGTGCGGCTGCCGTTTCTGGGAGGCGTGTTCGGCACGGAACACCAACTGTTTCCAGACTTTGACAGCGGCCTGTACCGCAGCGCCCAGACCACCCTCTTTGTCAGCCGGGGACTGGGTCTGGGGAGGCTCCCGTTCCGCCTGAACAATCGGCCCCAGCTCGCAATATTGACCCTCCGCTGCCCGAAAACGTAAACAAATCGTAAATATTTTGCCGAAAAACTTGTAATATTCTCTGACCGCACTATAATATTCCCAGGTGATAAAGTTATGTTTCGACGCATAGGCGAGGCTTTCCGCCGCTTTATGTACGGCCGCTACGGCTCTGATGAACTGAATATCGGACTGCTGGTCACAGCGGTGATCGTCAGTCTGCTCCATTCGATCCTGACGCTCTTTTTGGGCAGCAGCCGGATCTTTGCGACGATAGTCTCGCCGCTGCTCTACCTGCTGGTCCTGGCGCTGCTGGGCTTTGACCTGTTCCGCACCTTTTCCCGCAACATCTATGCGCGGCAAAAGGAGAACCGCTGGTTCCGACAGCTTTGGACGCGGATCAAGGATCGGAAAAACCGCTATTTCCGCTGCCCCAAGTGCAAGCAAATGGTCCGTGTGCCCCGCAAAAAGGGCAAGATCAATATCCGCTGCCCCAAGTGCGGCGAAAAATTCATCCGCAAGACCTGAAAAATTGGCCGTACTGCGGTAAAAAAGAAAGGATACGCTTCGTTGGAAGGGTATCCTTTCTTTTTTCCAAAAGCGGCGGCACAGCGTAAAAACGCACGT
>CALZCW010000081.1 GCA_945635805.1 uncultured Clostridia bacterium | reverse complement strand
CCCCACAAAACAACCGCCACCAGAATCTACACTATGGACTTGACGCACAGCAGCCGATCCAATCGCTGTTACATAAGGATCCCCCCAGCCATTCTATGCAAATGACAGGAAAGCTGTCGCTCCGCAAAACGCAGAGCGGCAGCTTTTGCACGAAAAAGCGCTGTGCCGTCAGTCGGCACAGCGCTTTGCAGCTTATTCGTCCTCTTCGTCGTCCTCGTCGAAGTCGAACTCCAGGAGCTCGCCGCATTGCGGGCAGTTGATGGAATCCTCTAAGATCGTATCCTCATCCAGCTCCAGCTCTTTTCCGCAGGACGGGCAGGTCACATGATAAACGACCTCGTCATCGTAATCAAAATCCTCACCGTCATCATCTGCGAAGTCGTACTCGTCATCGTCGTACTCATCGTCATCTTCGTAGTCGTCGTCATCCTCGTCGTCCATCAGGAATTCCTCGATGGCGTCCAGGTCGTCCTCGATCTCGTCCAACTCGTCAGAAACAGCGATTGCGTTCTCCTCCAAGTCACTGACAGCGGTGGTCATTTCCTGCAGCAGGTCCACGATACCGGCAATCATCTTGCCCTCGGCAGTTTCCTTGTTCAGGTCCAGGCCGTCCATCAGGCCCTTCAGATAGGCGGATTTTTCAGAGAGAGTCATGGTCGTTCTCCTTTCATGTGCGTCCGGTCAGGACTTGGCGCGGCCAAGATACTCGCCGGTACGCGTGTCGATGGAAATGCGGTCGCCTTCGTTAATAAACAGAGGAACCTTGACCTCCGCGCCGGTCTCCACGGTGGCGGGCTTGAGGGTGTTGGTAGCGGTGTTGCCAGCCAGACCCGGCTCGGTCTTGGTGACCTCGAGGTCAACAAAGTTGGGCGCTTCCACGCCGAAGACGCTGCCCTTATAGGACAGGATCGTGCAGGTATCGTTCTCCTTGACGAACTTGAAGCTGTCGTCCAGAACGTCGGCCTCAACGGGCGTCATCTCATAGGTCTCACCGTCCATGAAATAATAGAGATTGCCGTCCTGATAGGAATACTCCATCTTGCGGCGCTCGATATAGGCGGTGGGATATTTGTCGTTGGGGTTGAACGTGGTCTCGGTAACGCCGCCGGTAATGACGTTGCGCATCTTGACACGGACGAACGCAGCGCCCTTGCCGGGCTTGACATGCTGGAACTCGATGATCTGCATGACCTTGCCGTCCATATCAAAGGTAACGCCGTTTCTAAAATCGCTGACAGAAATCATGTATTTCTCCTCCTATTTTCCCCCATAAGGGATTACTTATACAATTAGAAAATAACGCTTTACTATTTTAACCGATTCATTGGGAAAATGCAAGTGTTTCTGCGAATTTCCTTACAGAATCAGCAAATCTTTCGGACTTTTTGTAATATCGCGGCAGCCGTCGGCCTCAAAGATCACCACGTCCTCAATGCGGATGCCGAATTTTCCGGGGAGATAAATGCCCGGCTCGGCGGAACAGACGGCGTTTTCCGGGATGGGGCCGTCGTTGCGGAGGTTGCAGTTGGGGTTTTCATGGATCTCCAGGCCCAGGCTGTGACCGTAGCCGTGGCCGAAGAAGTCACCGTAACCGGCAGCGGCGATCACGTCGCGGGCAGCAGCATCCACGGCCTTGCCGCTGACACCTGCCTTGGAGACGGCGATGCCGGCAAGCTGGGCGTCCAGAACCGTCTGATAGACCTTCTTCATCTCCTCCGTCGCATAGCCCAGGGCCACGGTGCGGGTCATGTCGGAGCAGTAGCCCTGATAGATCACGCCGAAATCCATGGTGATGAAGTCGCCCTTCTGCAGCTTCCGGTCGCCGGGAACGCCGTGGGGCATACTGGTATTGGGGCCGGAAACGACGATGGGATCAAAGGACAGCCCCTCGCCGCCGTTTTTATACAGGCAGTAGATCAGCTCCGCCGCAAGCTCCTTTTCCGTCATTCCCTCCCGGACGCGGCCGCAAACCTCCGTAAAGGCGCGGTCTGTGATCTCCTGGGCCTTGATCATCCGCTCCAGCTCCCACGGCTCCTTGGAGGCGCGGAATGCGTTGATCCGCTCCTGCACGGGGACGAATTTCGCGTTGAGCCTGGAGGTGAAGCCGTCCAGCTCCGCAACGGTCAGATAGGCCTCCTCAAAGCCCAGGGTCGTGATGCCGAAGTCGGCAATGGCCCGGTTCATCTGGCCAGCAAGGTCCCGGCCGAAGTCAATGACCTCAAAGTCATGGATATTGTTCTGGGCCGATTCGATATAGCGGCTGTCGGTGAAGTACCGGGTGCCGTCCTTGCTCACAATGGCGTAGCCCTCGGCAATGTCGAACTCCGCCGCGTACATACGGCTGTAGCGGGAGGTCAGAAGCAGGCCCTGAACCTCATCATTCAGAATGGAACGGTATTTTTCCAGATTTTTCAAAGCTGTACTCTCCTTTTTCTCGCCATGGCCAGCACCGGCACCTCCAACAGGTGGCGCAGCTTCAGCCAAATGGTGTGATTATGTATGGATTTTACAATGATGGCCGTCACGACGGCGCGTTTTGCTCCAAGGACGTCGGTATAAATCTGGTCGCCTACAAGGGCCGTTTCCGACTGCTTCGCGCCGAAATGCTCCATTGCCTCCCGGATGCCGCGGGTGCCCGGTTTTGCCGCCCGGGTGACACAGGCCACACCGTAGGCTTCAGAAAACGCCGGAACGCGCTTCTTATGGCTGTTGGAAACGATGCAGAGGGTGATCCCGGCGGCCTTCATCCGCTCCATCCAATCCAGCAGCTCCTGCGAGGGAACGTTGGTGGTATAGGGCAGCATGGTGTTGTCAAAATCCATCAGCAAAAGGGTGATGCCGCGCTGCTGCAAAAAGTCGGGGGACAGGTCCGTCAGGCGTGGGAAAATGTAATCGGGTAAAAATGAAAGCATACTCGTCACAGCGACCCCATAAAGATTTGATGTCAGTATTATACCACCGTTTGGGAGGTTTGTCTATTGTCAATCCCCTGCTATTTGGCCCTGGAATGGAAAGATTTTGTAAACAATTTGTCCGGGCTGCCGGCGCAACTGGGTTTTGGGTTCCGGGAGGACGGCTCTGCGCGGGTGCCCGATGGGCGTATCGAAAATGCCCTCATCGTCATCGACGACCGTATCCTGCCGGAAAGGGGGCCGTCTGAAAAAGCACTGGCGGAGCTGACAGCACTGGCGAAAAACGGCTGTATGCTGGATTTTGAGCGTCCCGTCTCCCCTATCGGTGCGGCCATCATCGAGGGGCTGCAGGCCAAAGCAACCCGAGGGCAGCTCTTTGTGGTGCCGGAGCAATACCATGCCCTCTTTCCTCAGGCCACCGTCTGCGTGACCGCACAGCTCTGCAACCACTGGGAGAGCCTCGTCCGCCGCGCTGAAAAGCGCTACGGAAACAACTGGGTTTTGGAAGAAATCCCACAGCTATGCGTCATGCCGCTGACCTGTGAAACGGGGCACGGCGTCCTTCCGTCGGCAGTCCTGCGCTATCAGGCGGAAAACGGCGTCGTTCGCTATTACGACACGGCGCGAACACTGGCTATCAAACGGCAGCTTGCCGAGGCCCACGGCTGCAGAGCGGTCTTCGGCCTGATGTGCGAGCATGAGGTTTTGGAGGAGCAGTGAGCCTGCCCAATGGGTAGTCAAAGCGAATTACTGCGAAAAAAGGAGCTGCCGGAAGCAGCTCCTCATTTTTATGAACAGCCGGCAAAGCTTCACCAGCCATCATGCCCTCGGATGAGACTTATTATAGACAGTCTTCAGATTTTGCTTGACCACCTGGGTATAGATCTGGGTCGAGGAAATATCGCTGTGTCCCAGCATCTCCTGGAGCGAATGAAGATCCGCGCCGTTTTCCAGCAGGTGCGCCGCGAAGCTGTGCCGCAGGGTGTGGGGGGTGATGTCCTTGCTGATCTGCGCCGTCTCCTGGTAATGCTTGATGATCTTCCAGAAGCCCTGGCGGGTCATGCGTTCGCCGTTGATATTGACAAAGAGGGACTCCTCCTCCGGGTTGGAGATCATCTTGGGACGGATCTCCGTCAAATAGGTCGTCAGAGCCTTGACCGCTGCGGGATACAGCGGAATGATGCGGAATTTTCCGTGGCCCTCACACTTGACAAAGGCACCGGCGATGCTCACATCCGACACATTCAAAGCAATCATCTCGCTGACACGCATTCCGGTGGCATAAAGCGTCTCCAACATTGCCTTGTCCCGATAGCCCTTCAGGTCCGTGCATTTGGGCTGCTCCAGCAGCAGCTCTACCTCACGGCCCGTCAGGATCTGAGGCAGCTTCTTCTCCGCCTTCTGCTGGGGGATCTCATGTACCGGATTCTCAGAGACAAAGCCCTCGCTGATGCAGTAGGCGTAAAAGCTCTTGAGGGACGCAATACAGCGTGCCACGGTGGCGGCGGATTTGCCGCTGTTGGTCAAATGCTGGGTATAGCGGCAGATGCAGTCCCGGTCGCAGTCCTCGATTGAAAGGTCCTCCACATCGGACACATAGGTCTGGAACTGGCGGATGTCGCGCATATAGGAGGAAACCGTGTTGGCGGACGCGTGCTTGATATTCAGGAGATAGTTTTCATAAGCAGAAACCAGATTCGCCATC
>CALZCW010000080.1 GCA_945635805.1 uncultured Clostridia bacterium | reverse complement strand
CTTGGCCGCAGCAGCCTCTGAGGCGGTCACCATGTCGTCCCAGCCGATACGCCCGCTGTCCAGGGCCTCCATGACCAGCAGCAGCGTCATGATCTTCGTCACCGAAGCCGGCGGCAGCTTTTCATCCGCGTTTTTCTCATAGAGCACCGTTCCCGTCGCCGCGTCCATCAGGATCGCCGAGGGCGCGGGAACGTCCAGGCCCTCCGCCCGCACCGCCGGCAGCACACACAGCAGCAGCACCGCCGACAAAAGTATGGAAATGAGCTTTTTCATGATAAAGAATCCCCCTCCGCTTCATTCGCAGTACAAGCGTATGAGGCGTAGGGGGAAAATTATGCTTGTTTCATCACCGGGGAAAGGAGCCTTTCCTCGCGGCGTCTTTCTATCTTTCGGGGAAGGCACGGTTCAGACTAAGAACTTTTTTGCGGCGCTGGCAAAGGCGTTCTCGTTTTCCTCGCCGCTGATCTCCACATCCAGGGGAGACGTGAAATCCAGGGTGAACATTTCCATAAAGCACTTGGCGTCCACACAGCGGTCGCCGTCGCGCACCTGGACCTCATAGGGCTGCAGCGTGGCAAGGCCAACGAATTCTCTCACATCGCTGAGAGAGGCGAATTGAACGGTCATGGGGGTTCCTCCAAAAAACAGTCTGTACATTTGCACGGAAACTTGCTAAAATAAAAAGGGTCATCGGATGCCGAAGCACCGGTTTGTCCATGCGAGTTCCATTATACTGTCTTTTTGCACAAAAAATCAAGTCATTTTTTGTTAAATATTTTTGAATCTCTTTGGGGAGTTTTTGGAGAATTTTATGAAATTTCACTGTTTTACCCTGGGCTGCAAGGTCAACCAGTATGAGACCCAGGCCATGGAGCAGCAGCTCGTTGGTCTGGGCCACGAGCCGTCCGCGGAGGCCGACAGCGACGTTTTCATCGTCAACACCTGCACCGTCACCGCCGTCGCCGACCGCAAAAACCGCACCCTCCTGCACCGTCTGCGCCGCGAGCATCCCGACGCCCTGCTGGGTGTGTGCGGCTGCTACTCCCAGATCAGCCCGGAGGAAGCCGCCAAAACCGGCGCCGACGTGGTCTCCGGCAGCGGCGGCAGGGAGGAATTTCTGCAGCGTCTGCTGGCCCTCTGGCGGGAAAAGGAGGCAGGCGGCGTGTGCCGTCAGGACGTCGCCGTCGACAACGCCCTGCAGCGCCGGACCTTTGAATGTCTGCCTGCCGGCGGGATGCGGGAGCGTACCCGCGCCATGCTGAAGGTCCAGGACGGCTGCAACAATTTCTGCACCTACTGCATCATCCCCTATGCCCGCGGCCCCGTGCGCTCCGAGCCCCTCGACCGGGCCGTTGCCCAGACCCGGGCGCTGGCGGAGGCCGGTTACCGGGAGGTGGTGGTGACGGGCATCGAGATCGCCTCCTGGGGCTGGGACTTGAAGGACGGCAGCAGCTTTGCCGATCTGGCGGAGGCCGTCTGCGCCGCCGCCGGGACCATGCGCGTCCGTCTCGGCTCTCTGGAGCCCCGGGTCGTGGACGAGGATTTCTGCCGGCGGCTGTCGGCCTTTGACAATCTCTGCCCCCAATTTCATCTGAGCCTGCAAAGCGGCAGCGATACCGTTTTGCAGCGGATGCGCCGGAAATACGACACGGCCCGGTACCTGCAAAGCGTCCGGCTGCTTCGGCAGTGGTTCCCCGGCTGCGCCGTGACCACGGATCTCATCGTGGGCTTCCCCGGAGAAACAGAGGCAGAGCTGGAGGATTCCCTGGCCTTTGCGCGGGAATGTGGCTTTGCCGCCATGCACGTCTTCCCCTACTCCCGCCGACCGGGGACACCCGCCGACGCCATGCCCGATCAGGTCCCCAAGGCGGTGAAAGCGGAACGTGCCGCCAGGGCCTCTTCCGTAGCGGAGGAGCTGCGGCGGCAGTATGACACGGCCCTCATTGGCTCCGTACAGGAGGTCCTCTTTGAGCAGACGGAGGACGGCTTCTTTACCGGCCACGCCAAAAACTACGTCAAGGTCTACGCCCGTGGCGATGGTTTACATAATGTTGTAAAGCAGGTACGCATCACCGCCCTGCGAAATGACGGCATAGAGGGCGAGCTTCTGCCGTAAATGAAATAACACGCGCTGCAAAACAGATGTTTCGTTTTGCAGCGCGTTTTGTATTCTATTTCTTTTCGCCGCAGGTGTCGGCGATGATATAGCGGGGGCGGTCCTTAATCTCCTCATAGATATTTCCCACATAGTAGCCGATGATGCCCAGGCTGATCATGATGAGGCTGCCCAAAAACAGCAGGAGGATGATGACCGTGGTAAAGCCGCCCAGAGCGGTGCCCGCGATCTTCTGCACCAGGGCGATGATGCCCAGCACCACCGAGGTCAGCAGGGTGATCACGCCGAAGACCGTCACCAGATGCAGCGGCATGGCGGTAAAGGCGGTGATATTGGAGACGGCGTATTTCATCAGGGACCAGGTGGACCATTTGGACTCGCCGGCGGTGCGCTCACGGACCTCATAGGATACCTCCGTGGTCCGGAAGCCCACCCAGGAGGACAGGGCGCGGAAGAACGCCCGTTTTTCCCGCATGGTCAGAATCACGTTGACGGCCTTGCGGTCCAGGAGCTTGAAATCCGAGGCTCTGGACATATCGATCCCGGTGGCGCGGCTGATGATGGCATAAAAGGTTTTGGCGGCAAAGCGGTGCATGATGCTTTCCTTGCCCCGGTCGGACTTCACGCCCTCGATGACCTCAAAGCCCTGCTCCCACAGGCGGTACATCTCTACCAGCTTCTCCGGCGGATGCTGCAGGTCGCAGTCGATGACCGCCACGCAGTCGCCTTTTGCCTCGTTCAGGCCGGCAAAGATCGCCGCCTCCTTGCCGAAATTGCGGGAAAAATGTACGCCGCGCACGGCCGGGACCGACGCGGCTGCCTCCCGGATTCTCTGCCAGGTGGCATCTCTGGAGCCGTCGTCCACAAACAGCAGCTCGTGGTCGATGCCCTCCGCCGCCAGGATCTCATGGACGGTCCTGGCCGCGACAGGCACCATTTCTTCCTCGTTATAGGACGGAAGCACTACAGACAGCATGGTGAACACCTCCAACACTTTCCTCTATTTTATTTCCACTTTCCGGGTTTGTCAACCTTTTGCGTTGTCCTTCCGCCGGAATTGTGATATACTATGGGAAAAGGAGCGTGTGTTGCATTGAAAAAAGTTCTCATGCTGGGCACCGGAGGCACCATCGCCTCGGAAAAGACCCAAAGCGGTCTGACCCCCGCCCTGACGACGCAGCAGTTGGTGGCAAAGGTGCCGGAGATCGCCGAGCTGTGCGACGTGACCTGTACGCAGCTTTTCTCCATCGACTCCACCAATATCACCCCGGCCCACTGGCTGACCATCGCCAAGGCCATCCGCGACAATTTCAGCAAATACGACGGCTTCGTCATCGCCCACGGCACCGACACCATGGCCTACACCGCCGCCGCCCTGTCCTACCTCATCCAGTATTCCCCCAAGCCCATCATCCTGACCGGCGCCCAGAAGCCCATCCTCTTTGAGAACACCGACTCGAAAACCAACCTGTTGGACGCCTTTCGGGTGGCCGTTTCCGACCTGTGCGGCGTGGTCATCGTCTTTAACGGGCGTGTGATCCTGGGTACCCGCGCCCGCAAGACCCACACCACCAGCCTCCAGGCCTTTTCCAGCATCAATTATCCGTCCCTGGCGGTGCTGCAGAACGGTTTTCTGATGGAATATATCCGTCCCACCTCCCTGCCCGCGCCCATTTTCTACAGCAAAATCAATGAACATGTGGGACTGATGAAAATGATCCCCGGCGCGGACTGCGGACTGCTGTCCTACCTTTTGGAGCACAACGACGCGGTGATCGTGGAGAGCTACGGCGTCGGCGGTCTGCCCTCCTATCAGGGAAGCGGCTTTTTTGATGTCATCAAAAACGGCATCGAGCAGGGCAAGACCATCGTCATGACCACCCAGGTGCAAAACGAGGGCAGCAATCTGGCGGTCTACGACGTGGGCTTCCACCTGAAAAACGACCTGCACCTGCTGGAGGCCTACGACATGACCACGGAAGCCGCTGTGGCCAAGCTCATGTGGATTCTGGGCCAGACCGACGACCCGACGGAGGTGCGCCGCCTGTTCTGCACGCCGGTCTCCCACGACCTGCTCTATCTGAAGGAGGAGGAACGGTGAACCGTGCCGCCCTTGAGGCGCAGTTGGCGGAGCTGCCCATCGCCCAATATGTGTTTTTTCAGACCCCGGAGCTGGAATTTTCACCCCGCATCCGTGCCGTCTGTGAGCAGGAGTGTCCCCGCTATGGAAAGAGTTGGGCCTGTCCGCCGGCGGTGGGCAGCGTAGAGGACTGTCAAAAACGGTGCCTGGAATACCCGGACGGGCTTCTGATCGCCACCCTGGCGGAGGTGGCGGACATCTCCGACATGACCCAGACCCTTGCCACCCGTCCGGCCCACGAGGAGATCACCCATCAGGCGGCGGCACTGCTGAAGGCACAGGGGCTGGAGGTTCTGGGTCTTTCCTCCGATTCCTGCGCCCTCTGCCGCCGCTGTACTTATCCCGACGCGCCCTGCCGCCACCCGGAACGGATG
>CALZCW010000079.1 GCA_945635805.1 uncultured Clostridia bacterium | reverse complement strand
ACCTGAAGGCCATGGGCAAACGCAACTGGCACAGCCGTATCCCCGAGGCGCTGGAACTGATGAAAAAAGCCCGCGCCGAGGGGCTGGACGTGTCCTGCGACGTCTATCTCTACGACGCCGGTTCCACTCAACTTCTTCATCTGCTGCCGCCGGACTTTCTCAAGGGCGGCGTGGACGCCATCTGCGACCGTCTGCGGGACGAAACGCAGCGGGAAAGCCTCCGCGACGCCATCGAAAACCGCCGGGATTTTGACAATATCGCTCAGATGGTGGGCTGGGAGAACATCATGCTGTCGGCGCTGAATCTGCCCCAGTATCAGCCCCTTATCGGCAAGACCGTGGCTCAGGCCGCCGAGGAGCTGAGAATGGACCCGGTGGACTGCCTGTGCCGTCTTCTGGCCGATGAGCGCTGCGCCGTCACCATGATCGACCGCATGGCCTGCGAGGACGATATCTGCACCATCCTGCAAGACGGGTATTCCTCCGTGATCTCCGATTCCACCTATCCCTCCACCGGTCTGCCCCATCCCAGGGTGTACGGCTCCTATGTCCGCCTCATCGAGCGCTTCGTCCTGGAAAAGCAGGCGATCTCTCTGCCGGAGGCCGTGCGGAAGGTTACGTCCCTGCCCGCCGAGACTATGGGCATCGCCGGAAAGGGCCGCCTGCAGGTGGGCTTCGACGCGGACATCAACCTGTTCCGCCCGGAGAATCTGCACGAACGTGCTACCTATCTGGATCCCCGCAGGGAATGTGAGGGCATGGACACGGTCATTGTCGGCGGCACCCCGGCCATCCTCCGCGGCCAATGGACCGACGCCCGGACCGGCCGGGTCCTCGCGCGGCAGAAATAGAAAAAATCGGCTCCCGACCGCCTGTTCACAAAAGTTTCAAATTTTGTCGAAGAAAAAATCTTGACTTTTGGGCAAAGGGTGTTATGATGGAGAAAAAGAGATTAGCACTCTCAACATGAGAGTGCTAAAATTCCATCATACAGGCAATCATGCCGGAAAGGAGCGCCCTATGGACCCCAATGAATTCACACAAAAATCCCTGGAAGCCATCCGCGATGCCCAGACGCTGGCGGCGGAGCACCAGAATCAGCAGATCGAGCAGGTGCATTTGCTCCTGGCGATGATACAGCAGGAGGGCGGTCTGCTGCCGCAGCTTCTGAAAAAAATGGACATCTCCGTGGAAAGCCTGACGGCCGCCGCCATGGCCGCAGTGGAAAAGCTGCCTGCCGTCAGCGGTTCCGGGCGGGAGGCGGACCAGTTCTACATCTCCCGCGGCGTAGACCGTCTGCTGGCTGAGGCGCAGAAGACCAAGGCCTCCATGCGGGACGACTACGTCTCCGTGGAGCACCTGTTCCTTGCCATGCTGGAGACGGCGGACGACACCGTAAAGCCCCTGTTCAATGACTACCGCATCACCAAAGAGAAGACCCTGCAGACCCTCCAGGCCGTGCGCGGCAGTGCGCGGGTCACCACCGACAACCCGGAGAGCACCTACGAGGCGCTGGAAAAATACGGCACCGACCTGGTGAAAAAGGCGCGGGAAAAGAAGACCGATCCGGTCATCGGCCGGGACGAGGAGATCCGCAACGTCATCCGTATTTTGTCCCGTAAAACGAAAAACAACCCGGTCCTCATCGGTGAACCCGGCGTGGGCAAGACCGCCATTGCCGAGGGCCTTGCCCAGCGGATCGTTCGGGGCGACGTGCCCAAATCCCTGCAGGACAAGACCATTTTCTCCCTGGACATGGGCGCGCTGATCGCCGGCGCCAAGTACCGGGGCGAATTTGAGGAGCGTCTGAAGGCCGTCCTCAACGAGGTCAAAAACTCCGAGGGCCGCATCATCCTCTTTATCGACGAGCTGCACACCATCGTCGGCGCAGGCAAGACCGAGGGCAGCATGGACGCGGGCAATCTCTTAAAGCCCATGCTGGCACGGGGCGAGCTGCACTGCATCGGTGCCACGACCCTCGACGAATACCGCAAGTATATCGAAAAGGACCCGGCTCTGGAGCGCCGCTTCCAGACCGTTTTGGTCAGCGAACCGACGGTGGAGGACACCATCGCCATCCTGCGCGGCCTGGAGGAACGCTACGAGGTCTTCCACGGCGTGAAGATCACCGACCCTGCCATCATCGCCGCCGCGACCCTGTCTGACCGCTATATCACCGACCGCTTCCTGCCGGACAAGGCCATCGACCTCATTGACGAGGCCTGCGCCATGATCCGCACGGAGATGGACTCCATGCCCACGGAGCTGGACGTGATCCGCCGGAAGATCATCCAGATGGAGATCGAGGAGGCGGCGCTGAAAAACGAGACCGACGCCCTTTCCCAGGGCCGTCTGCAGGAGCTGCGGAAGGAGCTTGCCGAGCAGCGGGAGCAGTTCAACGCCATGAAAACCCAGTGGGAGAACGAGAAAAACAGCATCGGCAAGGTCCAGCAGCTTCGTGAGCGCATCGAGAGCATCGGCGCCCAGATCGAGCAGGCGGAACAGAGCTACGACTTGGAGACGGCGGCGCGGCTGAAGTACGGCGAGCTGCCGGAGCTGAAAAAGCAGTTGGAGCACGAGGAGGCCCTGGCCCGTTCCGCACGGCAGAGCAACCTCCTGCGGGACAAGGTGACGGAGGAGGAGATCGCAAAGATCGTCGAGCGCTGGACCGGCATCCCCGTGGCCAAGCTGGTGGAGGGGGAGCGGGATAAGCTCCTGCACCTGGAGGACGAGCTGCACAAGCGTGTCATCGGCCAGGATGAGGCGGTCAAGGCCGTTTCGGAGGCCATTCTCCGCAGCCGTGCCGGCATCCAGGACCCCAACCGTCCCCTGGGCAGCTTCCTGTTCCTGGGCCCCACCGGTGTCGGCAAGACCGAGCTGGCCAAGGCCCTGGCGGAGGCGCTGTTCGACGACGAAAAGAACCTTGTGCGCATCGATATGTCGGAATATATGGAGAAATTCTCCGTCTCCCGTCTGATCGGAGCGCCTCCCGGCTATGTGGGCTACGACGAGGGCGGCCAGCTCACCGAGGCCGTGCGCCGCAAGCCCTACTGCGTGGTCCTCTTTGACGAGGTGGAAAAGGCCCATCCCGACGTGTTCAACGTGCTTCTGCAAGTGCTCGACGACGGCCGCATCACCGACTCTCAGGGCAGAACGGTGGATTTCAAGAACACCATCCTGATCCTGACCTCCAACCTGGGCTCTCAGGCACTGCTGGAGGGCATCGACGCCGACGGCAGCATCCGCTTTGATGCTAAGGAGCAGGTGGAGCAGCTTCTCAAGCGCTCCTTCCGCCCGGAATTCCTCAACCGTCTCGACGAGATCGTCTTCTACAAGCCTCTGACCAAGGACAACATCGTCCGCATCATCGACCTGCAGCTTGCCTCCCTCAACCGGCGTCTGGCGGAGAAGCAATTGCACTGTGAGCTGACCCAGGAGGCCAAGGACTTCATCATCGACGCCGCCTACGATCCTCAGTACGGTGCAAGACCCCTGCGCCGCTACCTGCAGCACACAGTGGAAACCCTGCTTGCCCGCCGTATCGTGGAGGGAGACATCACACCCGACACAACCCTGCGTGTGGAGGTTCAGAACGGCGAACTGGCCATTGCTGCGTCATAAGACACTACGGCGATTTTGCATTTTTTTCGACAAAAAATTGCAAAATACCAGTAGATATTTGCACGGAGCTGTGCTATAATGGTAATCGGTGGACGTTGTAGTTTCACCAAAGATCATTGATAAGCCGTACCGACGGCGCGGGGTCTGCCCTGCTTTGCCGACAACGGCAGAATATTCAGGAGGTAACAATATGGAAACCTACGGCATCGAAAAAATGGGTATTTTGGCGCCCAAGGCTGTCTACCGCAACCTCGGCCCCGCACAGCTCACGGAGGCTGCTCTTCGCCGCGGCGAGGGCAAACTGAGCAATACCGGCGCGCTGGTCGTTACCACCGGCAAGTATACCGGCCGGTCGCCTAACGACAAGTTTATCGTCGACACCCCCGCTGTCCATGACGACATCGCCTGGGGTAAGGTCAACCGCCCCATCTCCAAGGAGCGCTTTGACTCCATCAAGGGCAAGATGGCTGCCTACATGCAGGGCCGTGAGGTATTCGTTTTCGACGGCTTCGCAGGCGCTGACCGGAACCATACCAAGAAGTTCCGCATCATCAACGAGCTGGCCTCTCAGAACCTCTTCATCCATCAGCTTCTGATCCGTCCGACGGCGGAGGAGCTGGAGACCTACGGCGACCCCGACTACACCGTTTTCTGCGCCCCCGGCTTCAAGTGCGATCCGGCGGTGGACGGCGTCAACAGTGAGGCTGCCATCATCATCGACTACGAGGCTCATGAGATCATCATCTGCGGCTCCCAGTACGCCGGCGAGATCAAGAAGAGCGTCTTCTCCACCATGAACTATGTGCTGACCAAGGAGAACATCCTGCCCATGCACTGCTCTGCCAACATGGATCCCGAGACCCATGAGACGGCTGTCTTCTTCGGCCTGTCCGGCACCGGCAAGACCACTCTGTCCGCCGACCCGAACCGCAAGCTCATCGGCGACGACGAGCACGGCTGGGCGGACGACGGCATCTTCAACATCGAGGGCGGCTGCTACGCCAAGTGCATCAACCTCAAGGAAGA
>CALZCW010000078.1 GCA_945635805.1 uncultured Clostridia bacterium | reverse complement strand
TCGGAGGGCAAGTCGGTTGTGGGATATGAAGTGCGCTCGCATTGGATAAGCTGTGCCTCTATAATAGCACAGGGGCAGAGCGAAAGCTGTCGCAATCCGCCGCAGAAGAAAAAAGAATGGAGTGCGAGCCATGGCAGCAAAAAAAACCGGGCAACACCGGGAGGAAAAGCAGAAGTCCATGGCGCCCTATAGCTGGCTGATCGCCCTGGTGCTCATCGCGCTCTATGGGCTATATCTGCTTGTGAGCGGCGGTATTGGCGGAGGTTCCTCTTCTGCACCGACAGACGGCGAAGAACTGCGGGTCCTGTTTATCGACGTAGGACAGGCAGATGCGGCTTTGGTGACCTGCGGCGGGGAGAGCCTGCTCATCGACGGCGGCAACGTGGCTGACAGCAGCACGGTCTATACCGTCCTGGAGAAAAACGGCGTGACCCATCTGGACTACATCGTCTGTACCCATGCCCACGAGGACCATGTGGGCGGCCTGTCAGGCGCTTTGGAGGCCTGCACCGCCGGTACGGTCTACTGCCCGGTGACGGACTACGATTCCAAGGCTTTCCGTAATTTTTTAGACCGGGTGGCGGAACAGAACTGTGAGCTGACCGTCCCAAAAGCAGGGGAGACCTTTGCGCTGGGCGCCGCCGAGGTGGAGATCCTGGCCTGCGACCCGGAGGCGGAGGATACCAACAACACCTCCATCGTCCTGCGGCTCGCCTACGGCGAGACTTCCTTCCTGTTCATGGCCGACGCGGAAACGCCGGTGGAACGGGAGCTTCTGGACGCCGGCACGGATCTGAGCGCCACGGTTTTGAAGGTGGGCCACCACGGGAGCGGCACCTCCACCTCCTACCGTTTTTTGAACGAGGTCATGCCCGCCTACGCCGTAATTTCCGTCGGCAAAGACAATTCCTATGGCCACCCGGACGAGGCTGTCCTCAGCCGTCTGGAGGACGCCGGTGCGAGGATCCTGCGCACAGATGAGCTGGGAGACATTCTGTTTGTCAGCGACGGCAGAACCGTCACACTGCCGCAGATCGACGGTACATAACGCCGGGAAGATTTCCGGCAAGCGTCAGTGAGAAAGCCGGTGGCTTCACCGGCCGGAGATAAATTTAAAATGAGGAGGAAAAAAGTATGCCATTTTGCAGACAATGCGGCATGGAGCTGAAGGAAGGAGTGCGCTTCTGCCCCGGCTGCGGCACACCCGTTGAGGAGCCTGCCCAGACGGCGCAGCAGAACAGCACAAGCAAGGAAAACAGCTTTGCCGCAGCTTTCAACACCGCCGACACCACGGCGCAGTATGACCCGGCAGACGTGGAGAAGAACAAGGCCATGGGCGTTTTAGCCTATCTGTCCTGGCTGGTGCTCATTCCCATCTTCGCCGCCAAGGATTCCAGATTTGCCCGGTTCCACGCCAATCAGGGCCTTGTATTGTTCATTGCATCGGCCATCTTCGGCGTTGCCAGATGGATCCTGAGCGAGATCCTTCTTGCGATCTCCTGGAGACTGTATTTCGTGACCATAATCATCAGCCTGTTTGGCCTGGTGTTCCTGGCGCTGGCCATCATCGGCATCGTCAATGCCGCCACGGGCAAAGCGAAAGAGCTGCCTGTCATCGGCCAGATCCGCATCCTGAAATAAAAAAACCGGAGCTGCTCTGTGATTTACAGAGCAGCTCCGAATATTATTGAGATTACTGTGCCTGCTTTGCGGTCTCAACCAGGGCAGCGAATGCGGCGCTGTCGGTGATGGCCAGTTCGGACAGGCTCTTCCGGTTCATCTCGATGCCGGACTTCTTCAGACCGTTCATGAAACGGGAATAGTTGATGCCGTAGGGCTTGACGGCGGCAGAGATACGGGCGATCCACAGACGGCGGAAATCGCGCTTCTTCTGCTTGCGGCCGACATATGCATAAACACCGGACTTCTTGACAGCCTGCTTGGCCATCTTGAAGTGGGTGGACTTGGAACCCCAGTAGGACTTTGCCAGCTTCAGGACTTTATTTCTTCTCTTGCGCGTCATCATCGCGCCTTTGATTCTTGCCATTTTACTATCCTCCTATCCGATTACTTGTACGGGATCATCTTTTTGATGGCTTCCGTGTTGGTGACATCCGCGTAGGTCGTGCTTCTCAGGCGACGGCCGCGCTTGGTGTCCTTCTTGGTGAGGATATGGCTCTTGAAAGCGTGCGCTCTCTTGACCTTACCGGTCTTGGTGAGATTGAATCTCTTTTTTGCACCGCTGTGGGTCTTCAGTTTCGGCATGGGTAGTTCTCCTTTTTCATTATTTTGCGCTTTTCGGCGACAGGAAAATAGACATATGTCTGCCGTCGAGCTTAGGTTTCTTTTCCATGTTGGCAACCTCGGCGCAGCCTTCGCCAAATCGAATCAAAAGCTCCTCGCCGATATCGGTATGGGCCATCTCACGACCGCGGAAGCGCACAGTGACCTTGACACGGTTGCCATCCTTCAGGAATTTCACCGCACTGCGCATTTTGGTGTTCAGGTCGTTGGTGTCGATGCCCGGAGACATACGGATTTCCTTGATCTCAACGACATGCTGATTTTTCCTGGCTTCCTTTTCCTTCTTGAGCTGGTCGAAGCGGAATTTGCCGTAGTCCATGATCTTGCAGACCGGCGGAACGGCATTGGGAGAGATCTTGACCAGGTCAAGCTCCTGCTCTTCGGCCATTTTCAAGGCAGCCTCAGACGTGACGATTCCGACCATCGTGCCGTCGGCAGCGATGAGGCGGACTTCCTTATCCCGAATGTCTTCATTGAGCTGATGATCTAATTTGCCGATGGTAAAGCACCTCCATTACAACAGAAAAAAGCGGATGCCAACAGCATCCGCAACCGAAAAGCGCGCAAAAAAACCGCGCAGAACTTTCGATATGGAACCTCTTCGCAAAGCTGGAGGTGAGGACGCTGTCGACCTTCTTTGTTTCGCCTGGAAATTATAGCATGAAAGAAAGCGGCTGTCAAGTGTTATTTGCAGACTTTTTCTGCTAATTTTCCTTTTCAAACGGGGGAGAATGTGGTATGATGTCAGAAGAAAGGGGAGATTCCTGTGAAACGAACACTATGTGTCCTGCTGGCCCTCTGTCTGCTCTTGGCGCTGACGGCCTGCCGGACGGAAAAAACGCCGGAGGAAACATCCCTGCCTACGCAAACGCAGGCCCCGGCGGATACCACTGAGACGACAGAACCGGTGCAGACGACAGATTCTGAGGAATCGACGGACGCCGCCCAGCCGACCGAGACGCCTTCCGAGAGTGGCCGGTGGGCCTACAGCTATGCCGACGATGCGGGCCGGATATGGGCTATGGGCTTTGCCAGGGTCACCAACGATACCGATTCCCCCGTCCTAACGGAGCCCTGTACCTTCCGTTTCAACAACGAGAGCGGCGAGGAGCTGTTTACGGCCAGGGACGTTTCCTGCTATCCCCAGGTTCTGGAAATCGGTGAGACCGGCTATTATTTTGAAATCGTGGAGACCGGACTGGCAGAGGTGACACCGCTGACGCTCACCGTTGAGGGTGATGAACCCGTTACCTTCAAGGGCGGCATCCGCTATGAGACCGAGAATGTCAGACTGGCAGACTCCCCCTACGGCGGCATCCTGATCTCTGGCGAGGTACGCAATTCCACGCCGGAAACCGGCGACCTGGTCTGCATTGCCGCCATTGTTTATGACGCCGGGGACAGACCCCTGTGTGTGCTGTCCACCATCCTGGGCGAGTCCCTTCCTGCCAACGGTGTGGCGGGCTTCTCTCTGGAAAACTACGATCTGCCGCCGGAGCTGTCCGTCTCTGAGGCTGCAAACTTTGAGATCTTCGCCTATCCCATTGCCTGATTTCACGAAGGAGGTGCCCCAAGGCATGAAAAACAGACCCATTGCCGTGTTTGACTCCGGTCTTGGGGGCATCAGCGTGCTGCGGCAACTGGTAGAGCAGATGCCGCAGGAGCATTTTCTCTATTTCGGTGACTCGAAAAACGCTCCCTACGGCAGCCGCGCCACGGAGGATATCCGCGCCCTGACCCTGAAAAACGCGGAGACCCTCTTTGCCCGTGGGGCCAAGGCGCTGGTGGTGGCCTGCAATACCGCCACCTCCGCCGCCATCGACACCCTGCGGGAACGCTACCCGGAGCGCATCATCGTCGGCATCGAACCGGCGCTGAAGCTGGCGGTCTCCCGCCACCCAAAGGGCCGTATTCTGGTCATGGCCACCGATGCCACCCTGCGGGAGCATAAATTTGCCGCCCTGATGGACCGGTTTGCCGCCCAGTGCGACATCTGCAAATGTCCCTGCCCGGAGCTGGTGTCCTTTGTGGAGCGGGGTGAGCTGACAGGCCCGGCGCTGGAGAAAACTCTGCGCAGAGAGCTGGAGCCTTGCCTGCAGCCTGAGCCTGACGCGGTGGTTTTGGGCTGCACCCATTTCCCGTTCCTGCGGGAGACCATCCAACGCGTGGTGGGAGCCGGGCCGGAGCTTTTGGACGGCGCCGACGGCACGGCCAAAGAAGCGGAGCGCCGCCTGAAAGAGGCCGGACTGCTGCGGGAGCCGGGCCTTCCCGGCACTGTGGAGCTGACCAACAGCCTACAGACCGCAGAAATTTTGGCCCTCTCGGAGCGCCTGCTGGAAGAGTAGAATCATCGAAAAAGCCCCGGAGCATCCGGCAGTCTGCCGTGCGCTCCGGGGCATTTTTGCTGTTGTATCAATTACAGAAGACCGGCAGGAAGCAGGCCGCTGACCAGATGAACCGCCAAGCCAGTCAGGA
>CALZCW010000077.1 GCA_945635805.1 uncultured Clostridia bacterium | reverse complement strand
CGTGGTGGGTGCGGCCTGTGCCTACGCCCTTTCCCGGTATGAGCTGAACGTAACGATTCTGGAGGCCGGCAGCGACATTGCCGCCGGTACCACCAAGGCCAACAGTGCCATTATCCACGCCGGCTACGACCCCGTGCCCGGCACGGATATGGCGAAGATGAATCTGGAGGGAAGCAACATGGCAGGGGACATCTGCCGCCGCCTGGATGTGCCTTACGAACGGGTGGGAAGCCTGGTGCTGGCCTTTGACGACGCGGATTTACAGTGTTTGCAGACACTTCTGGAAAGGGGACAGGCCAACGGCGTGGAAGGACTGAAGCTCCTGAGCGGAGAAGAGGCCAGAGCCATGGAGCCCAATGTGTCCGGACGGGTTCTGGGGGCACTGTGGGCGCCGACAGCCGCCATTATTAACCCCTGGGAATACTGCCTTGCCATGGCCGAGACGGCGGTGAAAAACGGCGTCCGGCTCCACCGCAACTGCCGTGTGACCGGCATCCGGCGGGAACAGGACGGCTTCCTGCTCACCACCACCGGGGGAGAATTCACCGCAAAGTTTCTCATCAACGCCGCAGGCGTCCATGCCGATGCGGTCCATGAGCTCATCGGTGAAAAGGAGTTCACCATCCGTCCCAGCCGGGGAGAATACTACCTGCTGGACAAGTGCGAGGGGCAGCGGGTGCGCCATGTGATCTTTCAATGCCCCGGCAAAGAGGGAAAGGGCGTTCTGGTGGCGCCTACGGTCCACGGCAATCTTATCGTCGGCCCGACGGCAGGCTCCTGCGCCCCGGAGGATGTCTCCAACACTGCCGAGGGCCTGCATCAGGTGCGTGAGCGGGCGCTGAAAAGTGTGCCAACCATCGCTTTCCGCGAGAATATCCGCAATTTTGCAGGTGTCCGCGCCGCTTCCGACGTGCCGGATTTCATCGTCCGGGAGAGCCGGAGCGTTCCCGGCTTTTTCCAGGCGGCGGGCATCTGTTCCCCGGGACTTTCCGCCGCGCCTGCCATTGCAAAACGGCTGACGGAGCTGCTGGCCCGGTCGGGTCTGGAGCTTTGTGAGAAGACCGAATACGACGACAGCCGCCGCCGTCTGCGTTTTACCCGGCTGACTGACGGCGAGAAAAACGAACTCATCGCCAAGGATCCGCGCTTTGGCCGCGTGATCTGCCGCTGTGAGACCGTTACAGAGGGAGAGATCGTCGCCTGTCTGCACACTCCCATTCCGCCCTGCAGCATCAACGGCGTCAAGCGCCGCGTTGGTGCGGGAATGGGCCGCTGCCAGGGCGGCTTCTGCGGCCCAAGGGTGCAGGAGATCATCGCCCGGGAGCTGCACATGGACCCGGTGGACGTGATGCTGGAGGAGGAAGGCAGCTATATTCTGATCGGCGAGACCAAGGGAGGTGGGGTGCGTGGACTATGAACTGATTGTGATCGGCGGCGGCCCTGCCGGACTTGCTGCCGCCTATGCAGCCTGGGAAAAGGGCCTGCGCCGCATTTTGATCCTGGAGCGCGACCGCGAGCTGGGCGGTATTCTGAACCAGTGCATCCACAACGGCTTCGGTCTGCACCGCTTCAAGGAGGAACTGACCGGGCCGGAATATGCCGGGCGTTATATTGAGATGCTGAAAGCCACCGGTGTGGAGGCAAAGACCGACACCATGGTCCTGCAAATCACGCAGGATAAATGCGTCAGCTTCCTCAACCCCATCGACGGCTATCGCACCGTCCGGGCGGGGGCCGTGATCCTTGCCATGGGCTGCCGTGAGCGCACCCGTGGTGCCATCTCCATTCCCGGCGCGCGCTGCTCGGGTATTTTCACCGCCGGAACAGCCCAGCGCTTCCTCAATATCGAGGGATATCTGGTGGGGAAACGGGTCGTCATCCTCGGCAGCGGCGACATCGGCCTGATCATGGCCCGCCGTATGACACTGGAGGGCGCAAAGGTTTTGGCCTGCGTGGAGCTGATGCCCTATTCCGGCGGCCTGAACCGCAATATCGTCCAATGCCTCCGGGATTACGACATCCCTCTGTACCTGTCCCACACGGTGACGGATATCGTGGGAAAGCAGCGTCTGGAGCGGGTCACGATCTCGGCGGTGGATGCCGACCGCCGCCCGATCCCCGGCACGGAACAGAGCTTTGACTGCGACACCCTGCTGCTGAGCGTCGGTCTGGTGCCGGAAAATGAACTGTCGCGGCAGATGGATGTGGAGATGGACCGCCGCACCAACGGCCCCGTGGTCTATGAGAACATGGAGACCGGCGTCGAGGGCGTGTTCGCCTGCGGAAATGTGGTCCACGTCCACGATCTGGTGGATTTTGTCAGCGAGGAGAGCAGCCGTGCAGGAGAAGCCGCTGCCCGTTATATTCTCGAGGGAGAGACGGCGAAAGAGCCGCTGCTCACGGTGGAAAACGGCAGCGCCGTCAGCTATACTGTGCCGCAGCGCATCCGTCCGGCGGGTGTAGACAGAAACGTCAAGCTGTTTTTCCGCGTCAACCGCGTATTCGGCAAGGCGGTCATCCTCGTCCGGTCGGGCGAAACACAGATCGCCTGCTTCAAACGGGAGCATATGGCTCCCGGCGAGATGGAATCCGTGATTCTGCCCAAAACGATGCTGCCCCAAGGCGGCGTCCTGACCGTCAGCGCCGAGGAGGTGGAGGCATGAAGGAACTGATCTGCATTGTCTGTCCCCGGGGCTGTCACCTCCGTGTGGACGAGGAAGAGGATTACCGTGTGACAGGAAATTCCTGCCCGCGCGGCGCGGAATACGGCAAAAACGAGCTGCTGCATCCCGTGCGGGTCCTGACGAGTACGGTGCGTCTGGAGGGCTCTGCGTTCCGTCGCTGCCCCGTCAAAACCAGACAGCCCATTGCCAAGGAGCTGATGCTGCGGGCTGCCAAGACCCTGGACGCGGTGACGGTCACTGCCCCCGTCCGCTGCGGCGATGTGGTCCTTTCCGATCTCCTCGGAACGGGCGTCGACGTGGTGGCGACGAAAGACTTCCCCAAAACAGAGAGATAACAGGAGGAACGCCATGAGATACCTGTTGGCCCTGGACCAGGGCACCACCAGCAGCCGTGCGATCTTATTCGACGAGCAGCAGAACATCGTCCGTTCTGCCCAGCGGGAATTTCCCCAGATCTATCTGAATTCCGGCTGGGTCGAGCACGATCCCATGGAGATTTGGAACAGTCAGTTTGCCGTGATGCAGGAGGCGGTGCAGGGGATAGACCCCACCATGATCGCCGCCATCGGCATCACGAACCAGCGCGAGACTACCCTCGTCTGGGAACGGGCAACAGGCCGGCCCATCTATAACGCCATCGTCTGGCAGTGCCGCCGCACGGCACCCCTCTGCGAGGAACTGGAGCGCCGTGGCCTGACCGGGCACATCCGCAGGACCACCGGCCTGATCCCCGACGCCTATTTTTCCGCCACCAAGGTTCGATGGATACTGGACCACGTTGAGGGCGCTCAGGAGCGTGCAGAGCGCGGCGAGTTGTGCTTCGGCACGGTGGATAGCTGGCTCCTCTGGCAGCTCACCGGCGGCGCGGTTCACGGAACGGACCGCACCAACGCCTCCCGGACCATGATGTACGACATCCACCGCTTAGAGTGGGACGACAAACTCCTGGAGGAACTGAATATCCCCAGGGCCATGCTCCCGCAGGTCTATCCCTCTGCCCACCGCTACGGTGTCTGCCGCCTGCTGGGCGGAGAAATTCCCATCACCGGCATGGCGGGAGATCAGCAGGCGGCTCTCTTCGGGCAGTGCTGTTTTTCCGCCGGTGAGGCGAAGAATACATACGGCACGGGCTGCTTCCTTCTGGTCAACACCGGCGAAACTGCGGTGGAGAGCCGCCACGGTCTGGTGACGACCCTGGCGGCTACCGGTGGCAGCAAGGTCCAGTACGCCCTGGAGGGCAGCGTGTTTGTTGGCGGTGCGGTTATTCAGTGGCTGCGTGACGAGCTGCACTTCCTCAAGGACGCGTCAGAGGCCGGCGCCTATGCTTCTCAGGTGTCCGACAGCAACGATGTCTATTTCGTCCCTGCCTTCACCGGCCTGGGCGCGCCCTACTGGGATATGCACGCCCGAGGCGCGTTGGTGGGCCTGACCCGCAATACAAAGCCGGAGCATATCATTCGCGCGGCGGTGGAATCCATCGCCTACCAGAGCATGGATGTCCTGCAGGCCATGGAGCGCGATATGGGTGCGCCTCTGACGGGCCTGCGTGTGGACGGCGGCGCCAGCCGTGACGCCTTCCTGATGCAGTTCCAGGCGGATATTCTGAACCGGAAGATCTTCCGCCCGGTGATACGGGAGACTACCGCGCTGGGAGCGGCATATCTGGCGGGCCTCACCGTAGGCGTCTGGGACAATACGGACCAGATCAAGGAATTCTGGCGCTGCGACCGCACCTTCCTGCCGCAGATGGAGGAGACAGAGCGCTGCCTGCGGATGAAGAAATGGGCCCGCGCCGTGGAAAGCAGCCGGGGCTGGCAGGCGCCGCTGTAATAATAGAAAAGCCGGGAGGCTGCCCGATACAAGGGCGGCCTCCCGGCTTCTGTTTTCATTATTCTACTTCGTCATTCTTTTTTTCTGCTTTGCGCTTTTTGCGGGGCCGGAAAACCGTGAAATACAGGATCGGCAGCAGGATCACAGCAATTATGAGGAAGAAGGGCAGCGCCGAGACCAGGACAATGAACAGCCCGCGGAAAAACTGGCCGATGCCGTAGAGGTTCTCCTTCAAATTGGCGCCGATCTGGCCCCAAACACTGTCGGAGCCCGGGCTTTCCTGCACAT
>CALZCW010000076.1 GCA_945635805.1 uncultured Clostridia bacterium | reverse complement strand
GCCCGGTGGACGGCCATAATCTGGAGCGGCTGGAATATATGCTCCGGCTGGCAAAAAGCTGCCAAAAGCCCGTGCTGCTCCACGTCATTACGAAAAAGGGTAAGGGCTATGCGCCGGCGGAGGAGAATCCCGATGTCTTTCACGGCATCGGCTGCTTCGATCCGGAGAGCGGAAAGCCGCCGCTGTGCAGCCATCTGCCGTCCTTTTCCGATACCTTCGGCAAGACCCTCTGCGGTCTGGCCCGGGAGGAACCGAGGCTCTGCGCCATCACCGCCGCCATGGTGGGCGGCACGGGCCTGACGGAATTTGCCCGGGAATTCCCCGCGCGCTGCTTCGATGTTGGCATTGCCGAGGGCCACGCGGTCACCATGGCCGGCGGCCTTGCCAAGCAGGGAATGCTGCCTGTGGTGGCGATCTATTCCACCTTCCTGCAGCGGGCCTATGATATGCTGCTGCAGGATGTGGCTATGCAGAAGCTCCATGTGGTCTTCGCCGTTGACCGGGCGGGCCTGGTCGGTGAGGATGGCGAGACCCATCAGGGTGTATTTGACATCAGCTACCTGCGTTCCGTGCCGGGGATGCAGATCCTGTGCCCCGCCAACCAGGAGGAGCTGGCCTTTATGCTCCGCAAGGCGGTGCTGGAGATGGACGGACCCGTGGCGGTCCGCTATCCCCGGGGCTGCGACGGCGCCTTCACGGAAATCGCAAACGGCACCGTAGTGCGGGAAGGCAGCGACATTACTCTCATCGGCTACGGCAGATTGATCAACAATCTTTTGGAGGCGGCGGATCTTCTGGAACGGACTGGCATCCGTGCCGAGGTCCTGAAGCTGCCCTCCGTCAAGCCCATCGATATGCGGCCCATTGCCGCGTCGGTGAAAAAGACTGGCGCCATGGTCGTTGCGGAGGAGGCTGTCTGCATCGGCTGTGCCGGCAAGGAAATTGCCGCGTCCCTGCGGACGAGCGGTATTGACGTCCCCACCCGGCTGGTGAATATCGGAGACCGTTTTGTGCCCCACGGCAGCGTTTCCTCCCTGTACCGGCTGCTGGGACTGGACGCCGCTTCGCTGGCACAGACGGCACGGGAGGTGCTGCGGCATGAAGCATAAGGAACGCCTGGACGTACTGCTGACCCAAAAGGGCCTCTGTGACAGCAGAAGCCGTGCGCAGGCTCTCATTATGAGCGGAGAGGTCTATGTCAACGGGCTCAAATGCGACAAGGCGGGAACTGCCGTGGAGGTGGAGGCCCGGATTGAGGTCCGGGGCAACGCCTGCCCCTACGTCAGCCGCGGCGGCCTTAAGCTGGAAAAGGCGCTGCGGGATTTCGGCGTGGATCCGACGGGCTTCGTCTGCAGCGATTCCGGCGCATCTACCGGCGGCTTTACCGATTGCCTGCTGCAAAAGGGCGCGAAAAAGGTCTTTGCCATTGATGTGGGCTACGGGCAGCTGGCCTGGAGCATCCGCACGGATGAGCGGGTGGTGTGCATGGAGCGCACCAATATCCGCTACGTCAAGCCGGAGGACCTGGGTGAGCCTCTGGACCTTTCGGTGGTGGACGTGTCCTTTATCTCGCTGCGGATCGTCCTGCCGGCGATTAAGGCACTGCTCAAGCCCACGGGACAGATCGTCTGTCTGATCAAGCCCCAGTTTGAGGCGGGAAAGGACAAGGTGGGCAAAAAGGGCGTCGTACGCGACGCCGCAGTCCATGAGGAGGTTCTGAACGGCTTCCTTACCCTTGCGGCGGAGCTGGAGCTCACCGTTCGCAATTTAACCTTTTCTCCGGTCAAGGGACCGGAGGGGAATATTGAATTTTTGGGGCATCTTTCCATGCTCCCCCAGGGCGCAATGACGCCGGATGTCAAGGCGATCATTGCAGCCGCACATGAGACGCTATGAAAAAAGTTGTAATGACCCCCAATCCCTATCGGGACAGAAACTTCAAATATGCCAATCTGGCGGAGAATATCCTCCGGGAGGCGGGCGTTGAGACAAAGACCTGTCTGGCCTTCGACGTGGACAAGACCTTTGAGCTGCCGGAGGACGTGGTGCTCCACGACCTGACCGAGGAGTTGCGGGACGCGGATCTTCTCATCTGCTTCGGCGGCGACGGCACGATTCTCCACGCCTCCAAGGCGGCTACCCGTGCGGGAGTGCCTGTCCTCGGCGTCAATATCGGCACCATGGGCTTTATGGCAGAGCTGGAGAGCAGCGAGCTGAAGCTCCTGAGCCGTCTGGCCCAGGACGACTACACCGTCGAAGAGCGCATGATGCTCCACGTAAAAGCGGAGCATGAGGGCAAGGTCCTTCTGGAGGAGGAGGCCCTCAATGACGCGGTCATCACCAAGGGAGCCGTTGCCCGTATCATCCAGATGACCGTGAGCTGCGACCATATGCAGATCATGAGCTTCGGCGGCGACGGCGTCATAGTCTGCACGCCCACCGGCTCCACGGCCTATTCCATGTCCGCCGGCGGTCCCATTGTCGAGCCGGCGGCCCAGAATATCGTCATCACGCCCATCTGCGCCCACGATATGCAGACAAAAGCCGTGGTCACCGGCGCCCAGCGGGAGATCACCGTGGAGATCGGCCGCATCGGCCGCAAGAGCGCCTTCTTGTCCGTAGACGGCGGACGTGCCCTGCGGCTGAATACCGGCGATACCGTGACCATCACCCGCTCCCCCTACGTTACGCAGCTGGCCCATTTGAGCGACAGAAGTTTTTTTGAGATCATCAATAATAAATTTAAGTAGGTGTTACTATGAAAGCCAACCGCCAAAAGAAGATTTTAGAGCTCATCACCGAAAAGAGCATCGAGACCCAGGAGCAGCTTCTGAAGGAGCTCCACGACTGCGGCTACAAGAGCACGCAGGCCACCGTGTCACGCGATATTAAGGAACTTCGCATCATCAAGACCCTGGATGGCCTGGGCGGTTACCGCTACAGCGTTCCCCGCAAAAACGAGGGCGAAAAATTTGACGCCAGGTTCCGCGTGATCTTCCGCGAATGTGTCACCAGCATGGACTATGCCCAGAATCTGGTGGTGGTCAAGACCATGCCCGGATTGGGTGCGGCGGCAGGCGCCAACATCGACGCGCTGCATATGCCCACCGTCGTCGGCACCCTTTCGGGCGACGATACTACCCTTGTCATCATGCGTGACAGCGAATCGGCGATGGATTTCTGCGAGGAGATCCGTAAAATGATCGAGTAAAAGAGGAATTTTCATGCTCCGTCTGCTGCATATCGAGAATATCGCCGTCATCGAGCAGGCGGACATTCTGTTCGAGGACGGCTTTAACGTCATGACCGGCGAGACCGGCGCGGGCAAATCTATCGTCATCGACGCCATCTCCGCCATCCTGGGAGAGCGGGCCTACCGCGACATGATCCGCACGGGCTGCGGCAAGGCTTCGGTGCGCGCGGTGTTTGACCGGGTACCGGAGCTGGCGTGGTTTGCCGAGAACGATGTGCCCTACGAGGACGAGCTGACCGTCCAGCGGGAAATCTATCTGGACGGGAAGAACGTCTGCCGGGTCAACGGACTGCCGGTCTCCGTGGGCGTTTTGAAGAAGCTGGGGCTGCAGCTTATCAACATCCACGGCCAGCACGATTCTGCCGCGCTGTTTGACGAAAACTACCATCTGTCTTTTCTGGACAGCTTTGCCTGCAACGAGAACCTGCTGGAGGTCTACCGGCAGAAATATCAGTCCCTGCAGGCGCTGCGGCGGGAGATGGAGCGCCTTTCCATGGACGAGAGTGAAAAGCTCCGCCGGATGGAGAACCTCAAATACCAGATCGAGGAGATCTCCCGTGCCGCGTTGAAAGCGGGGGAGGACGAGACTCTGGAAGCCCGCCGGAAGCTGCTGCAGAACGCGGAAAAGCTGTCTGACGGCCTGGAGGAAGCCTCCCGTTGCCTGAACGGCGGTGAGGATTCCAACGGTGCGGCGTCGCTGCTTGCCCAGGCGGAGCGCGCCCTTGCCAAGCTCACCCGCTTTGACGAGAGCCTGACGGCCCTCCACGACACGGTGGCGGACCTGATGTACCAGGTCCAGGACGCGGCAGAACAGGTAGGCGACCGCATTTACGCCATGTCCTATTCCGCCGACGAGTTGGAGCGCATCGAGGAACGGCTGGACATCATCCACCGCCTGCGCCGCAAGTACGGCGCGACCTGCGAGGACATTCTGGCCTATCTGGACCGGGCGAAGGCCGAACTGGATGAGATCGAGTTTGCCGACGAGAAGATGGAACAGCTTCGGAAGAAGGAAAAGGCCGCTCTGCGGGAGGCTAAGGACGCGGCAATGGCGCTGCGGGAGAGCAGAAAACAGGCGGCGTCCGGTCTTGCCGAACGGGTCTTGAAGGAGCTTGCCGATCTGGACATGAAAAAGGTCCAGTTTTCCTGTGAATTTACCGAGACGGAGCTGTCGCCGTTGGGCGCCGATGCCGTGGCGTTTTATATGTCCGCCAACCTGGGCGAGGCTCTGAAACCCCTGAACAAGGTGGCCTCCGGCGGCGAATTGGCCCGGATCATGCTGGCGCTGAAAAACGTCCTGGCGGAGCGGGACCATGTGCCGACCCTGATTTTTGACGAGGTGGACACCGGCGTTTCCGGCAGAGCGGCGCAGCATGTGGCGGAAAAGCTGAAATCCGTTTCCAAGAGCAAGCAGGTCCTCTGCGTCACCCATCTGCCGCAGCTTGCGGCTCTGGCTGACACCCATTTGCTCATTGCCAAGGCAGAGCACGACGGCCGCACCTTTACCACGGTGACGCCGCTGGACTTTGAGGGCAGAAAGCGGGAGCTTGCCCGCATCATCGGCGGCGCGACCATTACGGAGACCACGCTGCAAAGCG